>QWQL01000064.1 GCA_003670825.1 Planctomycetota bacterium | reverse complement strand
GTCATGTCGATCTCCTTGATTTCGACTCACGTCGCATCGATCGCCACCACTCGCAGTCCTGCCTCTAGAGCGCATTCGACTTACGTGTATCACCGGCTTGGGGGCGGCAAAAGTCGCGTCGCCGGGGCGAGGATACGCCCAAGGCTCCGCGAGCGTTCGCCGACCCCCTTCGCCTACCCGCTCTCACTGACGTAAACGACGTTACACATAACCTGGATGTGCTCCGGCCAACCGCTCGTTCACTCAGCCGCGGAGCACGGCGGCCACACGGCGACCGCATTCCGCCACGACCGCATCGACCACCCGTCCTGCCTCCTCGCCCGACAGCGTGCCCGAACCGCTGCGGAGCGTGAGCGCGACGACGAAGCTCTTCCGCCCTGCCCCGAGGCGATCGGCATCCTGCCACACCTGCACCAGCCGGCAGGTTTCGAGCACGTCGCCGGCAGTCAGCCGAATCGCATCCTCCACGTCGCCCCAGGCGACCGCCTCATCGACCACGAGGTTCACGTCTCGCTGGAGCGCTGGGAAATCGCTCGGCTTCACGAGCGACAGCTCGGTGGCGATGGCGAACTCGAGCCGGTCGAGTCGCAACTCAGCGGCGACCACCGGCCCGGCGAGGCCGAAGCGGTCGATGGCAGCCGCCGACACCTCACCCATCACCGCCACCCGCTCGGCGGGTCGGCCGGCCTGCTCAAGCATGACTTCGGCGGCACGGCCGCGGACAAAGGGCTCGAGGTCGAGCGGCCGGGTGCGGAGCCGGAGCCCCGCGCCGGCCGATCCACCGGCACCGCCAGACACGCCTAGGCCGGCAAACACCGCCTCGGCCAAACCTTTGACGCCGGCGAAGTCGCCGCCGACGACGACCGCGAGCAGCAGCGGTTCCTCCACGGGGCTCGCCGGCGCCGAATGCGACCCGGGCCGGGCTAGGTAGGCCCGGGCGATTTCGAAGAGGTCCGCATCGGCGACACCCACCGCCACATTGCCGCCGCGGGCTTCGAGCAGGCTCGGCAGCAGGCTGCGGCGGAGCCGGTCAGCACCGCGGACGAGCGGCGGCGAGATCGTGAGCGGCTCCGTCTCGCCCCACGGGCTCGGCATGGCGGCCAACGATTCGGTGACCACGCTGCGGGTCATCGCCTCGCAGAGTCCGGCCCCGACGAGCACCTCGCCGGCCCGGCGCACCGTCCGCTCACGGGAGGAGAGTTCGCTCGGCCGGGCCGGGATCGTGGCATCCTCGGGCACGCGGCCGTAGCCCTCGATCCGAGCGATCTCCTCCACCAGGTCGATCTCCCGCCAGCAATCCCGCCGCCACGTGGGGGCCCGCCAGCGGTGGTCGTGCGGCGCCTTTCCGGGCTCCTCGACGAATCCCAACGCGGTGAGGATCTGCCTCTGCCGCGCGTCGGCCACGTCGATCCCGAGAATCTCGCCCACCCGCTCGGCCGCCAGCGGGATCATCGCCGGCGCGCAGGCCAGTTCGCCGGCCACCGAGCGGCCGCGCTCCAGCGTCCCTCCGGCGATCTCCAGGATCAGCGCGGCGGCGCGGCGGCTCGACCACTCCACCATCGCCGGATCCGGGCCGCGTTCGAAGCGATACGACGAACCGCTCGCCAGTACCAGGCCGCGGGCGGCCGCCCGCACCGGCAGCGGGGCGAACTGGGCCGACTCCAGCAGCACGTCGGTCGTGGACACCGTGATCTCGGTCTCGGCGCCCCCCATCACGCCCGCGAGCGCCACCGGCCCCTCGGCATCGGCGATCACGCACATCCGCTCGGTGAGCGCGTACGTCTTGTGATTGATGGCGGTGAACGCCTCTCCATCGATAGCCCGCCGCACCACGATCCGCCCGCCACGGATCTTCGCCAGATCGAAGGCGTGGAGCGGCTGACCGCTCTCGAGCATCACGTAGTTGGTGACGTCGACGACGTTGTTCACGCTCGCGATCCCGACCGTCGCCAGCCGGTCGACGAGCCAGTGCGGACTCGGCCCCACTCGCACGCCGCGAATCACCCGCGCGACGTAGTAGGGGCAGATCTCGGGGGAGTGGATCTCCACGGCGATGGTTCGGGCGGCGTCCCCACCGGCCTCGAGCGGCCGCGGGTCGGGCACGTGGAGCGGCCTGCCAAACAACACGGCCGCCTCGCGGGCCACCCCGACATGCCCGAGGCAGTCAGGACGATTGCTTGTGACTTCGATCTCGACCGCCGTGTCGTCACCCACGCTCGTCGTCGACTCGTGGTTGAGCCCCGACATCAGGAGCCGCTCGACGAGATCATCGACTGTCCCAGGGAGCTGCACGTAATCGGCCAGCCAGTTCGTGGAGATGATCATGCGTCAGAACTGCCTCAAAAACCGGACGTCATTGCGGTAGAAATCCCGGATATCGTCGACGCCATACCGACGGGCGGCGATCCGCTCAACGCCCAACCCAAAGGCGAATCCGGAGACGGTGTCGGGGTCGTAGCCGACCGCCTCGAGCACCGCCGGGTCGACCATGCCGGCGCCCCCCATTTCGACCCAGCGGCCGCCCCACTCCATGTCGACCTCCACGCTCGGCTCGGTGAACGGGAAAAAGGAGGGGCGAAACCGGACGTGGACGTCTCCTCCGAGAAAACTCGATGCGAACAGCCGCAGCACGCTCTTGAGGTGGGCCATGGTGATGCCCGGCTCCACGAGCAGCCCTTCGACCTGATGAAACATCGGATAGTGCGTGGCATCCGCCGTATCGGGGCGGTAGACGCGGCCGAGCGACACGATCCGTAGCGGCGGATCGCGATTCTCCATCACGCGGATCTGCACGGTGCTGGTCTGCGATCGCAGGAGCAGCGGATCGGCCCCGCGGGCCACGGCGAGATAGAAGTTGTCGAGTGGATCACGGGCCGGATGCTCGGCCGGGATGGCCAGGGCCTCGAAGTTGTGCCACTGGTCTTCGACCTCGGGGCCATCAACGCTCTCGAAGCCCAACCGCCCCATGATCTCCTGCACGCGGCGAATCGTCCGCGTGAGAGGATGCAGGTGGCCAAGCCGCACTGGCGATCCCGGGAGCGTCACGTCGATCGCCGACTCGCTCTGCAATGCGCTCGAGGAGAGCACCCGGGTCCGGGCCGCCTCGAAGGAGGCGGTGATCGCGTTCTTCGCTTCGTTGAACTGCTTGCCGCCAGTCGGCTTGTCGGCTCCCGCAAGCCCTCCGAGCGACTTCTGGATCGCTTTGAGGCGACCGCTGCGGGCTCCCAGAAACTCGACCCGAGCCACTTCGATCGCTGCGTCGTCGGTGGCAGCCGAGAGCGCCGATTCCGCATCGGCACGCAGCCGTTCCAGTTCGGCACGAAACGAGTCGAGCGGAACGGCTGTCACGATGTCACGCGACCGCGGCTGGCTCAGGCAGCCCGAGCGCCTTGCAGACAGCGGCAGCCACCGTGTCGAAACCGGTGGGGTCGAGCACGGCCATTTCAGCAAGCGTGCGGCGATCGAGTTCGCAGCCGATCTTGCCGAGGCCCGCGATCAGTTGGCTGTACCGGAAGCCCCGCTGGCGGCAGGCGGCGTTGAGCCGCACGATCCACAGCCTTCGGAAGTCTCGCTTCTTCCGCCGCCGGTCGCGACGGGCGTAGACGCCAGCGCGGATGAGCGTCTCCTTGGCGGTACGGAGCAGGCGGCGACGTCCGCCGACAAAGCCCTTCACCCGCTTGAAGAGACGCTTCTTGGCACGCAGACGCGGAACAACGCTTTTAGTACGCATGGCTCGAAACCTTGGTCGGCTGGGGGCCCGGAGGCCCAGATCTGAAGAACTCTAAAATCTGCCGTGAATCGCCGCAATTGCAAGGGCGCTGGGGTATTTCGGCATTTTTTCACCGCGGGACCACAGGGCTGGGCTCTTGCCGCTCGCAGGACCTGCCCGATCAGCCCGCTCGGGAGGCCTCTCGGCACGGGCAGGACGGCGCTATCGGGTTATCAGTTCAAGAGCGGCGCTACTGGCTGGAGAGTGGCGTTCCTAGCTAAAGAGTGGCGCTGCCGGCTGCGGGACGGCATGAGTTGCCTCGCGGGAGGATTTCGCTTGTGCCCCACTCGGCAGGTCGAGGCCTGCACGGGCGAAATCCTCAACGCTCGTCATCCTCACGCCGATCCCTTCGCCTCCCCGACTTCACCACAGCGAGGTGCCGTCGTGATGCTCGGCGAGCTAGGAGCCCTACCCATGAGTCTGCGCGGGCCATGAGAGCCACGAGCGGGCCTGCATGGGCCACGAGAGTCTGCACGGACCATGCGGGCCGTGCAGGCTTGCACTTAGTAGCTGTACTTGCCGAGCGCGTCGTGGATCCGGTGCACGTCAGACACGGACAGCACGCCGGTGCCGCGGAGCTTTCGCTTCCGCTTGGCCGTGAGGCGGACCTGAAGATGGCTCGTGCCGGCGCGGCGATGCTTCACCTTGCCGGTAGCGGTGATCCGAAAACGCTTCTTGACACCCTTGTGGGTCTTCTGCTTCGGCATGGGAAACTCCTTGACGACTCGATGGCTTGACGGATGGACTGGTGTGCGGTGGTGAAAACGGCGGTTATCTGGGCGACAGCGTGCAGACGAGCCGGCGTCCCATCTGCTGCGGCGGGGCTTCGACCTTACTGACGGGATCGAGCTGCGTGACGATCTGCTTCATCACCCGCTGTCCCTCGTCGATGTGGGCCAGTTCGCGGCCGCGGAAGACGACGGATACCACCACCTTGTCTTTGTGAAGGAGGAAGTTCTTCGCCTGGTTGACCTTGAACTCGATGTCGTGCTCGCCTGTCTTGGGACGGAGCCGGATCTCCTTGATCTTGGCATGATGAACGTGGGTTTTGTGGTGCTTCTTCTTCTGCTGATACTTGAACTTACCGAAGTCCATGATCCGGCAGACGGGCGGCTTCTCATTGGGCGCCACCTCCACCAGGTCGAGACCTGCGTCACGGGCGAGGCCCAGCGCCTCGTCCGTTGGAATGATGCCGAGCTGTCCGCCGTCGGCCGAGATCACCCGGATCGGAGTGATCCGGATCTGTTCGTTGATGCGATGCTGCTTCTCGATGGCTCACGCCTCCGGCCGCGGATCGGATGGCCGCCAACCGGATCGACGTCGTGCTGCGCGCACCCCGGGGCCGGCGGACCTCCTATTGGAATGTCATGGCAGACACGGCCCCACGACGAGTCACGGGGCTATTTCCGCACGAAATGAGTGTCGCCGTGAACAGGGCCAGCGTCAAGGCGTCCGGGATTCCGACGGCATCCGGGCTTCGCGGTCAGGCGGACCGATCGGCGCCCCTACGGTTTCCGCCGCGGAATCGGCCCCGTTTCCCGGCAGGGAGATGCCATCGATGAGTTCCCGATCGGCTGCACCAAACCGCTTCTCGAGCGATTGCTCCAGCATGCAGGTCACCGCCAGCCGGTGCCCGGCTGCGTCGGTGAGCACGTGATGGATCCAGCGAAAGGGAAGGTCGCCCGCGCGGCCGGCCACCGCCACCCGCACGATCCTCACGCCGTCGCTGCGGGCAGCCTCCGACGAGTGCTCGATGCGGCCGAACTGCCCGGCCAGCGATTTTTCGATGTCCCGTTCCACCTCGGCAATCGACGGCGGCGACTGAGACGCAGCCCGGGGAAGGGCGGTGACGGAGCACTGGGCCACCAACGCACCACGATCGACGAACCGCATCACCAGGCCTTCAACGCCGTCTTCGATCACCCGCCACCGATCGTCGTAGACGAGGTCGTAACGGTTGGCCGCGTCGCCATGCCAGACGAACCCCGGCCGGCCTGTGCCCTGGCGGCGGCTGCCCATCCCGGCGCCGACTCTGGCCGCGGCAGTTGTTCCGCTCGCCGACTCAGCCGCGTGGCGGCCTGCGTCAACGTGCGGCGTGCGGACAGCCGTCAGCCGGGCCTCCACGTCGAAACCGGGCGAGACGTGACTCGCCTCCCGCCGTTCACGGAGCGCGACCTCCGCCCTCATCACCGGCCCTTCGAGCATGACCGCCGCCGAATCGCCGGAGGCGGTCACCGTGACCGTGCCCTCGACAGTGACGTGCGTGGGCACACCGTCGGCTGCGCCGTCAACGATGCCCGTGACCTTCACCGTCGCTTGGCCGTTCTCAACCGTCTCGAGCGTCGCCTCGAGGCCGCCTGACTCGATCGTGTCGATCGCCAGCAGGCCGGCGGCCGCATCGGCCGCCACCGGCCACGACTCTGCCACCGCGACGCTCCGCCCCGGAAGCAGCCGATCGAGTAGCAGGGGATCAAACGGGGTTTCGAGCAGATCGAGTTCCTCGCGCGAGAGAAAACCGCCCTCGAGATGGGGCGCCGGCGTGGTGCCCCGGAGCACCACAGAGATGTCCCGGGCATCGTCCGCGAGCCGCGTCGCCCTTGACTCGCCATCCACGCGAACCTCTGCGGCCGCGTCGCGATAGCAACGCCTGGCGGTGATGCCCGATGCGGTCGTCCGCACCGTTTCCAGAAAATCAAACCGGGCATCGACGACGATCGGCTGTCTCACCGGCGGAGCGTCTCGGCCGGCGGGTGCAAAGATCTCCCCCGCCACATCCAGCTTGAACCGGACCCGATCGGTCTGCTCCTGCTCGGGAGTCGGCGGCTCGGGAGACGCAGGCTCAGCCGTGGGTTCCGCCACGGGTTCCCCGGCGGCAAGCGATACCTCGCCCTCGGGGTCCGATTCCGCCCAGGCGGGCGCGGCCACCAGACAGGCCACCACCAGCCAGCCCCACGACCGCCGCGCCATCCCCTCGCCGTTTCGCCGCGCCATGCCCCTGCCTCCGATGGTGCTTCGACCTCACCACCGTTCTTCGGCACAATCGGTAGGGACCCACGGCCTGCCGGTCGCCGCCACGACGCTTCGACCGCACCCTACCCAGGTTCGCCCCCTCCAAGCCGGCGAATCCGGCCGGGAAACCCAGGTGTCGCGCGTCATAAAGTGCCTGATTATCAGAGTCTTAGCGGGCAACAGGCCCGCTGGGCAAGAATCTTTCCATCCCCGACCCCTGCCGCAAGTCCATGGTTGGCAAAGAGTTGCGGTCGTCGGCAGGCCGGTCCGGACGGACGGGGCAAGTGATTTCTTCTCAAGAATCCCAGTTGTCCGTGAACCAGGACGGGTGGCCATCCGTATAACTAGCACGTCCGCGGGCAGGGACGGCGGTGATGGATCACCGCCACACGCGTGGGACGGTCTGGTTCGTGCACTCATGACGCGAGGGCCGGGCGCCAGGCGGCACAGGGCCGTCAGTCGTCGGGTCTTCGATACAACGCTGGCAGGGCTGCCGGCTGGAGGAAACTCATGCGTTCCAATGCTGCTGGTGACTTTGTCCGTTTGTTCCATGAAGACCGCGGCTTCGGTGAAGAACAGGGCCGCCCTCAATCGTGGCTGCATGGTGACGGTGGCGCTCGTGCCGCCGACCTGGCCGTGCCCGCCCAGCCCGAGCCCGTCCTTCCGACCGGAGGCGTGCCCCCTGGCGACGAGGTGCTCTCGATCGAGGACCTCGCCCGGCGCTTCACCGTCTCCACCAAAACGATCTCCCGCTGGCGGGAACACGGCCTCGTCGCGCAGCGGTACGTCGTCGCCGGCCGGCGCCGCGTGGGATTCCTGGCCAGCGCCGTCGACCGCTTCATTCGGGAGAATCCGCTGCGGATCGAGCGGGGCAGCCGCTTCAGCCAGCTCTCCGACGAGGAGCACGAGAAGATCATTTCCTGGGCCCGACGGCTGGCCGTGGCGGGTGCTTGCCCGGCAGACGTGCATCGCCGAATCGCCGAGCGGCTTGGTCGCAGCGTGGAAACGGTCCGCTACACCGTCAAGCGACACGACCAGGAGCATTCCGATACCGCGGTGTTCCCGGCAGCTGATGGCCACCTGCGGCCCGAGAGCCGTGCCCGAATCTACCAACATCACCTCGCCGGCGAACCGGTCGAGTCGATCGCCCGTCGCTACCACCGCTCGAAGGCGAGCGTCTATCGTGTGATTCTGTCGCAGCGGGCGGAGCACGTTGCGGAACTGCCGCTCGACTTCATGCCCAATGCCCTGTTTTCGCGAACCAGCGCGGAGAAGGTGGTTGGTCAACCCTACCCGGCCGTGGCGGATGCGAAGCGGGTGCGGCGTCCCAGCGGTCTGCCGGCCTACCTGGCCAGCCTCTACGAAGTGCCGCTGCTCACTCGCGAGCAGGAGGTCTGGCTGTTTCGGAAGTTCAACTATCTGAAGTACAAGGCTGCGACGCTCCGGGAACAACTCGACATCGAGCGGCCCAGCGCGCGGCTGATGGACCAGATCGAGCGGCTCTACGATGAGGCCGTCGCGATCAAGAATCGGATCGTCCGCGCCAACCTGCGGTTGGTGGTCTCGATCGCCAAGCGGCGGGTCTCGCCTGGCGACAGCTTCTTCGACCTCGTCAGCGACGGGAACATGTCGCTGATCCGTGCCGCCGAGAAGTTCGACTACGCCCGCGGCAACAAGTTCAGCACCTACGCCTCGTGGGCGATCATGAAGAACTACGCCCGCACGATCCCCGACGAGCACAAGCGTCGCGACCGCTTCCGGGCGGCCGACATGGAACTGTTGCAATCGGCCGCCGACCGCCGTAGCGACGAGTATCAGCAACGGATGGCGGTCAGCGACCGCCTCAAGCAGGTGGGCAAGTTCCTCAATCGACTCGACTCCCGCGAGCAGACGATCATCATTCGCCGCTACGGCCTCGACCACGAGCAGTCGCCGCAGACGCTCAAGGAGGTGGGCTCGGCCCTCGGCGTGACCAAGGAACGGGTGAGGCAGATCGAGGCCAAAGCCTTGGGAAAGCTCCGTGAAGCGGCCGAGGCCGAGGCCATGCTGCCCGAACTGGAATGACCGCCCCGGGCCGTCGTGGCAGCCAGCCCGCCGCGGGGGTATTCTGACGAGCATGAAGCGTTCCTCGATTCTGGCGTCCGCTGCGGCGGGGTTTTTGGTCGTCGCCTCGGCGGTCTCGTTCGCGCGAGCCGAGCAGCCATTCGACGGCTGGCAGGGCATGCGGGTGATTCCGCTTGAGGGCCGCGGCGAACGGATGTTTGTCGCCGACCTCGGCCACGACGGCCGGGACGACATCGTGGTGGTCAATCCGCGGCAGTCCCGCCTCGACCTCTACCGTTGGCTGCCCAGGGCCGACCGCACCCGCGTCGATGCCGGCGACCCCGAGCGGCCCAACGAACTGCCGCTGGCGCCGGAGTGGGCGCACGGCGAGGTTTCGATCGACGAGATGCCGGTCGATGCGGTGGCGCACGACCTCGACGGCGACCAGCGACCGGAACTGCTCGTGCTGACCAATCCCTCCAACCGCGTATCCATCTACACACAGGCCACCGACAAGGCGGTCGATGCCAAGTCGGCCTGGAAGAAGACGGGCGACTGGAATCTGCTGGCCGGCACGCCGACCGGCAAGGCCGGCTGCCTGCTCGTCCGCGACCTGCCCGGCGGTGGCCACGAACTGCTCGTCAGCTGCGAGCAGGGGATTCAACAACTGCCGCTGGTGCGTGGCAGCCGGGCGGTGTGGCTGGCGCCGCGTGAGAGTCGCGGCCGCATCGACTGGCACCTGGCCGACATCGACGGCGACGGGGACAACGATCTCGTCGAATGGTCGAGCGTGGCCCGGCAGGTGGTCCGCTGGTATCCGTGCGGTGGCGACGGCATGCTGCTGCCCGCGCAGACGATCCACGACCAGCCGATCGAGGGCCTGCAGATCGGCTCACGGCCGTCCGCTGCAGCCGACATCTACCTGCTCGGCGGCTCCGATAAAGGGGTGCTCCGGCGGTATCAACTTGCCGCCGGCGAGCCGACCGATGTCGGCCGCCAGGATGCCCTGCCGCTGGCCGGCGCCGCCCGCCGCGGTTGGTGCGGGATGCTCGTGGGCGAAGGCGCAGACGCCACCCCCGCCATCGTCGCGGTCGACACCGCCCAACCTCGTCTCCGCCTGCACCGGTTCGCTTCCGGAGGATGGCTCGCCGAGGAGTCGTTTCCGTCGATCGGCGGCGTCAAGGCGGTCGCAGCCCCTGCCGGCCAGAGCGGCACGCTTCTCCTCTGGGCCAAGGATGCCGCCGACCTCCACCGCTGCCGCTGGGAGAACGGCCGGCTCACCTACCCGCAGCCCTGGGAGCAGGAAGGGAAGGATCGCAAGATCCTGGCCCTCGACGCGGTCGGCTCGACGGTCTGGTGGGCGCAGCGTGTCGGCTCCGACCTCGATCTCTTTATCTGGCCGGCCGACAAGCAGGAGCCGGTCGTCACCCGCTACGAGGGCCTTGGTCCCAAGGTGGAGCAGGTCGTCTGGCTGGGAGGCGACACGATTCTCGTGCAGGATGCCTTTGCCACGGCGGCAAAACTGGTCACCCTCGTCGACGGCAAGCCCGAGGTGAAATCGCCCGCGCTGTTGGCCAAGGTCGATCTCTCCGAATACGCCGTGCTCGAGGTCGACGGCCGGCAGAGGAAGGCCCGCCTGACGGACGGCGTGCTTCAGTGGCTCGGCGACGATCTCCATCCGGTCGATCAGGTGATGCTGACGGAAGGGCAGAAAATTGGCTCCTACCTGCCCGTCGCCGTCCCGCAGGGAACCGCGGCGGAAGCCTGGGCGCTTGAGCAGGGGGGTGGGTTTTTGCATCGCCTCAAGGCCGACGAGGCGGGCGTGATGCGGGTGGCGGCGAGTGTGAAGCCCCCCGCCGGCACCGCCTTGCGGTGGGATCCGGTCCTCGGGGTGATGCTCGTCGATCAAGACCGCGTGGTGCGACTATCGCAGGGACGGCCCTGGGAGCTGAAGCTGCTCGAGAGCATCGACGGCCGGGTAGGCCGGCGGAGCGGCGTGAGCGAATCGACGATCCACCGGATCCTCGTCACCGACCTCGACGGCGACGCCACCGACGACGTCTCTCTCTGCGACGACCGGAAGCACCAACTCACCGCGCTCCTGCGGCGACCCGAAGGGCTGCAACGTTCGGTAACCTGGAAGGTGTTCGAAGACCGGAAATATCCCTACGACGGCGGTGAGTCGAAGGATCTGGTACCCGAGCCGCGGCGGATCGCCGGGCTGGACGCCGACGGCGACGGCGATCCCGATCTGGCGATGGTGAGCCAGGATCGAATGGTGATCTATCTCGGCACGGATGAGGAGCAGCGATGAAGCCTCGATGGATGTGCGGAGCGGTGGTGGCGGTGGCCTGGGCCGGCTCGGCAACGGCCAGCGAGATGGTGACCGCGACGCTGGTCGGCGGCAGCCGGGTGACGGCGCCGTTGCTGAGGCGTAACGACGACGGGGTCGTCCTCGACCTCGGCTTCGACGTGCTGCAGATTCCGGCCAAAAAACTGCTCGACGTGCGGTCGGAGGAGTCGGCGGTGCCGGCCGACGGCGACCACGAGCACGACATCTTCCGCACGGCACGGCTCGAGGCCCGCGAGGTGCCGGAACTGGTCAAGCGGTTCGGCGAGGCGGTGGTGATGGTGCGGAATCCAGGCGGCCTGGGCACCGGCTTTCTGATCAGTCGCGATGGTCACCTCGTGACCAACTACCACGTTGTCGAAAACAACACGCGGCTCCAGGTCACGCTGTTCCGAAAAACCGATAAGGGCTTCGAGAAGAACGAGTTTCGCAAGGTCAGGATCGTCGCGCTCCAGCCGCTCCGTGACCTGGCAATCCTGCAGCTCGATCCCGACGAGACGCAGGGCAAGCTGCCCGAGCCGGTGGTGCTCAACGATCGCGACGACCTCCGGGTCGGCGATCTGGTATTCGCGATCGGCAACCCGGCAGGCCTCGAGCGGAGCGTCACTCAGGGGATCGTCAGCAGCACGACGCGAACGATCGACCAGATGCGGCTCATCCAGACCGACGCCGCCATCAATCCCGGCAACAGCGGCGGCCCGATCTTCAACGCGCGGGGGGAGGTCGTGGCGGTCGCCTGCGCTGGCGCGGCCGTCTTCGAAGGCCTTGCCTTCGGCATCCCGGCCAACGAGCTGATCGACTTCCTCGTCCACCGCGACACCTATCCCTACGATGAGTCGCAGCCACAAAATGGCGTCACCTACCTCCCACCGCCGTTTCAGCCTGGGCTGCCAGCCGAAGGTGTGAAGTCTCTGATCCCGACGCCGTAGAGCGGCACCGGCTGCCGCCTATCAGCGTGGCGGTCTACGTCGCGAGTTCGACCGCTCCCCTGCCTGAAAGGATTCGCCATGCGGTTCCGGGTTTTCAGCTGGTTGTCCGCCTCGATCATGGCTGCCGCGCTCCCCGCGGCATTTGCCTCCGACCTGCGACCGAGCGGGGAATGCCTGCCGGCCGACACGGCCGTGATGCTGCGGATGCCGCAGCCGGCAGCATTTCTCGAGGCACTCCGCAGCCGGACCAAGTTTGGCTCGGTGGCCCTCGCCGACCGCCGGCTCGAGGGGCTGTGGGGCGTGATGCTCGACACGTTTCGCGCGGCTGGCGACGAGCCACCGGACGATCTCGAGGAGCAACTCGCGAAGTACGAACTCCAGCCGGATGACCTGCAGGCCGCCTTTCGTGGCGACATGGGGACGGGAGTTGTCTTTCGCAAGCGTGGCGATGGCCTGCCGCCACTGGTGATGGCGCTGGCATGGCTGGAGCCGGGCGAGGCGACAGCGGCGCGGCTCGTCACCGCGATGCAGCGGCGGGTCGAAGAACGGAACACCGCCGGTGAGGCCGACGCGCCGAAGCGAGTCGACCTCGAGATGGCCGGTCATGAGGTGCTCTGGATGGTGGAGCCCATCATGACCGTCGACACCGCTGGCCTCGATGTCGACATCGATGATGATGACGACATTGACGCCGAGGAGTTCAAAAAGAAACTCGACGCGCGGCTCGACGCGATTCGCGAACGGGTCCGCAACGCCAAGTTCATCCAGATCGGCCAGACGCATGCGTTCCTGGCCCGGCTGGGCGGCCGGCTGCTCGCCGGCCACACGCTCCCTGACCAGGCCGCTGCGGCCGCCCGCCAGAACGAAGGCGACCGCGACTTCGACATCGAGAGCGGCACCGAGGAGGCCAAGGGCGTCTTCGAACGGTTTCTCGCCGAGCATGCCGGTGACGCCCGGGCGCTCCTTGCCGAGGCCCTCGACGCCCCTGGCATGGCCGCCGCGCTGCCCGCCGGGATTCCGCTCGCCGATCTGGTCGTCGATCCCCGGGTTTTCATCGCCGCTGCCGCCGACGACGAGACGAAAAAGCGGATCGCGAGCATCGGCGCCGGCGACCTCGGCCCGCTGGCCTGGCGGCAATCGCTCGATGCCGGAACCTACCGCAGCGGCATGTTCGTCACGCTGCCCGGACCCCGCCAGGGCCTGATGCGGATTCTCGACCAGGCCTGCGACCCGGCCGACGTGCCGTCGTTCGCCATCCGCGAGGCGATCGACTTCACGCAGATTTCACTCGACCTCGGCGCGGCCTACGAAACGGTCAAGGAGTTTGCGGTGGGGCAGGGGGGGCCGGAGACGGCCAACATGTTCACCGCCGTCGAGATGCAGGCCCAGGGCTGGCTCGGCGTAGAACTCCCGAAACTGCTTGCCTCGGCCGGCAGCCGACACTGGATCGTCACCTATCCCTCGCAGGTGGCTGAAGCCCTTGCCGAAGCCCGCAAGGCCCGCGGACAGACCGGGGGCGTGCAGGCCCGCCAGGTGGCCGACCGCATCGCGATCGTCTGGCAGATCGAAGACGAGGCCCCATTCGTCAAGATCCTGCAGCGGCTCGCGGGCATGTCCGGCGGCGAACTGCAGGAGGAGCAGGGCTTCCGCGGCGTCCGCATCCCCGACGGCGCGGCGATCTACGTGGGGCAGCAGCATCTGGTGGTCGCGATCGGCAAGGATTCCCTGGAGAAGACGCTGGCTGCGATCCGGAATCCACCCTCTGGCGAGGCGTCGCTTCGCGAGAGCGACGTGCCGCGTCGGGCAGCCGAACTCCTGCCGCTTGATCCCGCGCGGATGTTTGGGATCAGCGACAGCTCGCGGTCGGGCGGCACGCTCGGCGTGCTTCGCGACATGGCCGAGGCACTGGTGCCAGAGGACGTCGAGGCTTCCGCCCGCGACATGCTCGCAGGCCTCCAGAAACTGCTGCCGACCGAAACGGAGATGGAGGGCATGTTCGGCGTCGGCGTGACTACGATGCGGGCCGACGACGCGGGCGTATCGCTGCAGACGGCTTGGGAGATGCCGGCGCCGTAGGGCCTACCTCGGCAGCGGCATTTCGAGCGAGGCGGGAACGACTCCCTGCCTGGCAGCCGGCGCGGCCGGCGGCACTTTCATACTGCCCATGCGGGGCTTCGAGAGGTCGGCCGCCTCGGCCTTCGACAGCGTGCTCCCCGGCAGCCCGCTGCTCCCCGGCCCGGCCGCTCGCGACACCGCCGCCGGCGACTGGCTGGTGCCAGCCAGCACGTTGTCGATCGCGGCTGATTCCCGCAGGTGCGTGAAGTGCCGGGCCATCTCGATCCGCTGCTTCTTCTCGAAAATGTCGTCGTAGAGTTCGCTCCGCACCTCGTCGAATGAAACCGTGGCTGGTCCGGTGAAACCTTCGCAGTAGATCACCATAAAGCGGTCGGCCACCTGCACCACTCCCGAGAGTTCGCCCGGCTTGAGCGCGAAGACCTCACGCTCGAGCGTGGGCTGGCCACCCCACCGCTGGATCGGCGGCACCTCGCCCCGCAGCGACCGGGTCGTGGGATCGGCGGAGTAGGTTTCGGCGAGATTGCCAATGTGTTCGGAGGTGGGGTTTTGCCGCGCCATCTGCCAGACCTCCTGCGCCCGGCGCTGGTTGTCGAGCACGATGATCCGGCACCGTCCGCGAGGACCAAACGTCGCCGCGAAGGCCTTGTCGAGGTCTTCCTGAGAGACCGGCACGCTCCCCACGAGTTTCTTGAGGGCCACGCTGGGCCAGACGACGTCGTCCATGTAGTGCCGCAGCGGCACCTTTTCCTCGCGGGTCACACGGGCGAGCCAGGCGGCCTCGTCGGCTGAGCCGTCGGCCTTCGTGAAGCCCATCTGGGTCGCCGCCCGGGCGATCTCGGCGTCGAGGTCGGCCTGCGTCACCCCGTGCTGCTGCTTCTTCAGGGCCTGATCGACGAGCGTGCGGGTGATGAGGATCTCAAGGACCTCGCGGCCGTACCGGTCGAGGCACACCTCCTTGACGTCGTCCACGGAGATCGGCTGCCCGTTGACCAACGCAGCGACACCCGGCCGCGCGGCCGCCTTCGCCGGATCGTTGAGCACGTTGTCGACGGTCGTCGTGTCCTGCAGTTTCTTGAAAATCTCGCTCGAAGCCTGGCGACTCTTTCGCTCTCGCAGTTCCTCCGCCAGTTGCGAGCGGACCTCCTCGAGGGTCGCCCCGGCCGGCGGCAGATGGCCTTCGCACTTGATCACGATGAACTGATCAGCCACCTGCACCACGTCGGAGATCTGCCCTGGCTGGAGCGCGAAGGCTGCCTGGTCGAACTGCGGATCACCGGAGTGCAGGCGGATCGGCTGCACCCAGCCGTTGGCGCTGGCGCTACCGACGTCGACCGAACGCTGACGGGCGATCGCACCGAACTCGTCGGGGGCCTCGAGCGCCTGCTTCCGCAGGGCGTCGGCCTCCGGTCGCGTCCGCGAGACGATGATCCGCGCCTTCACGGCCGGACCAAATCGGTTCTCGTAGGCCTGCTGCAACTCCTCAGCCGCGGGCTCGACCGCGCCGCGGGCGAGACTGCGGAGCGCGAGCATCGGCCAGACGATGTCCTCGGCGTATTGCTTGGGCGTGATGCCCCGCTCCTGCTGGATCATCTCCAGCCACTTATCGCGGGGCACGCTGAACCGACGGGCCATCGCGTCGATTTCACCGCTGACATCCTGGGGCGACACCGCCAGCCCGTGCTGCTGGCAGGACTGCTCGATGATCCGTCGGTTGACGAGGGTCTCGAGGACGGCGGCCCCGTAGCGACCGAGGCAGTCGGCGGCCAGGTGGTCGGAGGTGATCTCGACGCCGTTGACGATGGCCACCGGCTTGGATCCTGGAGTGACGGCCGGCGCGGCGGCGGCGGCCCGGGGCGGCGTGGCCTCGGCTTCGAGGCTGCCGGTGAGCAGTCGCCAGCCCACGCCCACGGCTACGATCGCCGCTGCGGCACCAATCTCGCGGACATAGCCCCGGTCGATCCACTCAAAACGCATGTCAGCCCTCCTTGGCGGTCGTGGACCGCCGGCCTGCTGCCGGACCGCCCACGATCAGGTTGAAATAGGCAATCCGGCGATTTCGATCAAGGTGAGCAGGCCCGCGGACACCGCCGCGATTGGACGCCGGCAGGGGCCTCGCGTAGTCTGCCGCCACCGCTTCGCCTCCCAGAGTCCCCACATGTCGCCAGCCGCCCCGTCCTCCGATTCCCAGCACCCGGAATGCCTGATGATCCTCGGGCTCAGGCCTCCGTTGACGCTCGAAGATGTGAAGCAGGCCTACATGGCCAAGGCGATGAAGGCGCACCCCGACCGTGGCGGCGACCCGCAGGAGTTCATCCGGCTGCAGAAGGCGTTCGACGATGCCACCGAGTTCGTCAAGTTCAAGGCGAGCAAACTGGAGTGGCTCGCGTCGAAGATCGATGCCTATGCCCAGCAGCAGGAGGTGGCCACCGAGACGATCGAGCGAGGCGGCAGCATCGAGATGGAG
This sequence comes from Planctomycetota bacterium, assembly GCA_003670825.1. Classification (GTDB taxonomy): domain Bacteria; phylum Planctomycetota; class Planctomycetia; order Pirellulales; family UBA1268; genus QWPN01. The sequence continues at coordinate 1,585 of QWQL01000064.1, read as the reverse complement.
GAAACCGACTGGCTACGACGGTCGTTCGGCGAGGATTTCGGGCACGTGGCCGACAAGCTCGTGGCGGTTCGCCTCCCGGGCGGCCGGGCCGATGACGTCTTCGCGATCCTACTCGGCTTCCGGGCCGACTCCCTCAAGGATCTCGCCGTGCTCGACCTTGCCGGGGGTACGATCACCGACGAGGGGCTGCTCCAACTCAAGGAGCTCAAAAACCTCAGGCACCTCGACCTGCGGGGCACGCGGGTCGGTAAACTCGCGGCCGACGTGCCCAGCTGGTTTGAGAACCTCGAGTTTCTCGGCCTGCCGAAGGGAGCCGTCGGCATGTTCGCCCGGATGACGATGCCCCGCCGCGTGAAACTCGCGGTCGGCGACACGGCCGGGGAGGAGTGACGTGCTGGTGCGTGCCCTGCTTCTGGGAGCGGTCATCCTCATGCCCTTTCACCTGTCAGCCGCCGAGCCCGTGCTTGCCGACTACGACACCCGCACCGTCACTGTGCCGGAGACCGGCGAGTTTCGCTATCGCCTGCTGCGGCCGACCACGCTCGAGCCGGGAGCGACATACCCCGTCGTCCTGTTCCTGCACGGTGCCGGCGAGCGGGGCGACGACAATGCCCGGCAGCTGAAGTATCTGCCGGCCTGGATGGCCGAGCCTGGGAACCGCAAGCGGCATCCCTGCTTCCTCATCGCGCCGCAGTGCCGCACAGACCACTCGTGGTCTACCATCGACTGGCAGACGAAGCGGGCACTGCCGCTGGCCGACAAGCCGACCGCCGACCTTGCCGCGGCGCTCGCGGCCCTCGATGCGGTGCTGGCGGAGGAGCCGGTCGATCCGGCCCGGGTCTATCTCACTGGCCTCTCGATGGGGGCCTATGGGATCTGGGATCTTGCCGCCCGCCATCCACACCGGTTCGCCGCGCTGCTGCCGATCTGCGGTGGAGGCGACGCCGCCACCGCCCCGCGGCTGACGTCAGTGCCGATCTGGAACTTCCACGGCACGGCAGACCCAGTCGTGCCTGTTGAACGATCGCGGGCCATGATCGAGGCACTCACGGCCGCGGGGGGCACGCCAATCTCCTCGGAACTCGAGGACGTCGGCCACGACTCCTGGACCCCGGCCTACGGCAACGCCGCCGTGCTCGATTGGCTGTTCGCCCAGCGCCGTCGGTGACGGATCCTCGCGGCGGGCGCTGCTTCGATTCCTAGGGGCCTGATGTTCGAACGACGGCTCACTCGGGAAACAGCCGCGTCGACAGGTATCGCTCGCCGAGGTCGGGCAGCACGACGACCATCAGCTTGCCGGCGTGTTCGGACCGGCGGGCCACCTGCAGCGCGCCCCAGGCCGCGGCCCCGCAGCTGATCCCGCACATCAGGCCCTCCCGCTTGGCGAGTTGCCGCGTCGTCTCCACGGCATCTTCGTCGTCGACCTTCACGACCTCGTCGATGATGTCGAGGTTGAGAATGTCGGGGATGAATCCAGCGCCGATCCCCTGGATCGTGTGGCGACCGGGCTTGATCTCCAGCCCGGAGAGCTTCTGCGTGATCACGGGGCTGTTGGCCGGCTCCACCGCCACCACCTTGATACTCG
>QWQL01000111.1 GCA_003670825.1 Planctomycetota bacterium | reverse complement strand
AGCACGGTCACGGTGCCACTCGTCGGCGGATGCTGCGGCTCGAGGCCGGCCACGAGCCTGAGCACCGTGCTCTTTCCGCAGCCCGACGGTCCCAAAAACGAGGAGATCTCGCCGTGGTCGGCGATGTCAGGGATCGTCAGCGTCACGTTGGAGATCGCCACGTATTCCCGCGGAGTTCCCTGCCCGTAGATCTTGGTGACGTTTTTTAGTTCGACCGCGGCCGGGCGAATGGGGTGATCGACGCTCGCCCGAGCCTCCGTGGTCGCAGCCTGGGGATCGCTCATCGCGTGGCCTCCGGCCCAACCGACCGCCCGTGGATCAGGCCGCGGACGATCCTCGGCAGCAGGCCATGGCCTCCGTAGCGGTGCGGAAAGAGGTCGCACTGCAGCCACCAGAGGAAACGATCGATCCCGTAGGCCACCAGCGGGATCACGACCAGCACGATCAGGATCGGCTCCCGCTCCCCCCGCCGCTGCGACACGTTGATCAGGTCGCCGAGGCCACCGGTGTCGCCGCCGAGTTTCACCGTCTCTGCGAGCATCACGTAGCCGAAGGCGATGCCAAACAGCAGTCGCAGCGAATTGAAGATCGCCGGGGCTGCCAGGGGCACGAGCACCTTGAGAATGATCTGCAGCCGGGAGGCGCCCAGCGTGAGCGCCGTATCGACGTAGCGCTGCGGCACCTCGAGCACGGCTGCCGTCGTGTCGCTCACCACGAAGGCCACGCTGGCGATGAACAGGAACATCATTTTCTGAAACTCGCCGATCCCGAAAAAGAAAAATGTCAGCGGAATCAGGGCTGCCACCGGGATGTTGCGGCCGAAGATGGTGAGCGGGGCCACGAACGACCGCACGGCCGGAAAGCAGGCGGCGAGCACCCCGAGCGGCACGCCCACCAACCCGCTGAGGCCAAACCCCAGGCAGACCCGCCGCAGGGTCACCAGCGCGTTGGCGACGAGTCGCCGCTCTCCGAACACGCCCGGCACGGCCGCCGCCGTCTCCCCGGGACTCGGCAGCGTGGCCGGGCTGATGAACCGGCTTTCCGCCTCGCCGGACGTGGCCAGGAACCACACCGCCAGCACGCAGGCCAGGCAGGTCACGCCCCAGAACATCACCGTGGCGACGGCCGCCTCACCCCGCAGCGGCTTGGCGGGCAGGGACACCGGCGGGCTGGCGAAGGTCGAGGGGTCGGATGGCGTCGTCATTCCTGTTCCGCGGCATAGACCTTGATCTCAACGCGACGGTTGAGCGCGTGGTTGTCGGGGTGGTCGTCGTCGGCCGGCCGATCCCAGCCCAGGCCGTCGACCGCGAACCGGCCATCATCAAACTTGAACTCCTCGACGATCGCGTCTTTCACGGCCCGCGCCCGCTCCAGCGACAGTTCCCGCACCATCGCCGCCGGCACCGCTCCCCTCATCGAGCCGTCGGTATGCCCCTCAACCACGATCCGCGCGTTGCCAAACTGCTTGGCGAGCGTCCCCACCTCGTCGAGGACGAGGTCGATGCGAGCGTCGTACGGCTCCTCCACGTCCTTGCCGTCGATTCGACGGATCACCTTCTTTCGCAGCTCCGCGCTGTTGGGAAAGAAGTGGATCACGATGGTGTTGGTGAGGATCTCCTCGTTCTCGGCCCGGATCTGCTGGACCGTTTTGGGGGGCAGGCTGAGGACGTATTCGTCTTTGGTATCGGCATACCTCGGCTCCTTGCCGAGCTGCTGAATCACCGAGAAATCCATGACCTGATCGAATGGCACCGGATTGTTGGCGATCACTCCGATCCGCCGGTAGAGCATGTAGGCCTGCTTCCAGAGCCGCTCGAAGTTCGCGGGATTATTGCGATTGAGGAAGAACTGGTAGTTCTCCGCCCAGTTGGTGCTGTGGGCGTCGCCGAGCATCGAGAGCGCGTCGGCCGCCGGGATCGTGTAGCCGTCGGCCATCAACTGGGCCACCTCCTTGCGGGTGTTCTCCGACTTCAGCTCGTCCATGGCGTCGAAGATTCCCCGGACGATCGCCTCGATCTTGTCGGGGTGATCCTTGGCGAAGTCGGCCCGCGCGAACCAGACGTCCGCTATCAGCCGGTTGGCCGTCTGCGTGGTGACGAGCATCCGGTTGCCCTTGGCGTCGGCGAGGTTGTAGATGTCGGGTGCCCACGACACGCAGCCGGCGATGCTCTTGTCGCGGTTGAAGGCCGCCGCCGCCTCGAAGGCGGTCGTGACATAGACCATCTCCACGTCGGCCGGCTGCAGGCCGCCGGCGACGAGCATGTTGAGGGCGAAGAACTGGCTCGGTGAGTTCTGGGCCATCACCAGTTTCTTGCCAGCGAGATCCCTGACCGTCTTGATCGAGTCGCGGACGACGATACCGTCGCCGCCATTCGAAAAGTCGACCTGCTGATAGACCCGCGGCATGATTCGCGAATCCTTCGCGAAGCTGTCGACGAACAGCGGCAGCATGTCGAGCGTGGCCCAGCCGATGTGCACCTCGCCCGCGGCGTAGGCGTCGCGCATCTGCACGGGGTCGTCGATCAGCACGAGTTCCACCTTGAAGGGTTTGCCCCCCGGCGTCTGCCAGAGCTTCCCTGCCTTGAAGCCTCCGTTGGCCCGGATGATCGGCGCCCAGCCCGCCCAGACGTTGAGGGCAAACCGCACCGTCTCGTCCTCGAGCGGCTTGTAGGCACTCACGCCCTTCACGGGCGGCAGTTTGTCGGCCGGCCTAAAGGTGTACTCCTTGACGGTCGTCGGAACCGAGACATCCGGAGCCTCGGTCATGCCCTCCGCACCGCCGCCAGCCCCTTCGGCCCCGCCACCGGCAGGACCGCCGCCACCGGCCATCGGTCGCTGCCCCGCCGCCCCAGGGCGGCCGAGGCCGAACTGCTCGAGCATCCCAGCCCGCCAGGCGGCAAGGCCCACGAGCCCGAAGATCACGGCCCAGACCGCGAGCCAGAAGGAGAATTTGGGTTGGCTGGACATGTTAGTCGCCTCGAGGGATGAAAGGGATAAGTGAGACCATGCGACCGCGATCAGCCACGAAACGTGGCCCTCGGCCGGGCGTGGCCGGCCATGTGCAGGGCATGCATCAGATCGTACGCCGTCACCTCGCAGAGCAGTCGCGTGACCTTCTCGTGAGCCTCCGGCGAGAGCAACGGCTCGATTTCCTTCATGAGGGCCACCACCCGCTTCTCCTGCTCGGCCAGTTCCTTCGTCTCCACGACCGAATCGGCGATCGCGTCGAGGAACGAGTCGAGTTTGCGGGCGTATTCCGCGATCAGCGGCGTGTCGCTCAGGTCGTCGAACCAGGGGGTCTTGGATGCCATTGTCGATGCGCTCCTTCGTGGTGCTGGGCTGAACCTACATGTGCTGTGTTGGACGTGACGTGCTGGTCGTCTTTATGAACCGATCACCTCGCGGATGGCCGCGAGCCTCTCCTGCAGCCGGGACCGGCCGCCGGGCTGGCCCACCTTCTCCTTCCACCGCTCGGGCAGAAACCGCTTCTCGGTGCATTCCAGCACCGCCGCCATCTCCTGCATCTCCTTCTCGAGTCCTTGCGCGCTCGGCATGAAATCATCGAGTGCCGCCGCGAGGTCGTCCGTGGAGATCGAATCGGGGCTTGCGGCACCGGCGTCGGCAGCCCGTTCGAGCCCCTTCCGCCGCGCCGCCAGCACGACGCTCTCAATATCGGCCCCGGAGAGGCCGAGTTCCAGGTCGACGGGCCCCGGAAGGCCGGCAGCGAGTGTCACACCGCACTTCCGCGCCATGGCGGCAAACATCGCGTCTATCTCGGCCTGGTCGTGCGGGTAGAAGAGGGGAATGTGCACCTCCGCCCTGCCCTGCCGCTTGAGGTCGATCGGCAGGAGATCCGGCCGGCTGGTCAGCAGCATCCAGACGATCTTACCGCGATAGCGGGTGTCGCCCATCTGCCGCGCGATCATCGAGAACACCCGGGCGCTCGTCCCCGAGTCGCCATCACTCTGCCGGTTGCCGAGCGCCGCATCGGCCTCGTCGATCACCACGACCACCGGACCGAGGCTGCGGAGCACACCGAGGGCGTGCTCGAGGTTGCCCTCCGTCTCGCCCACGTACTTGCTGCGGAAGTTCTTGAGCATCACGCAGGGGATCCCCACGCTTCCCGAGTAGCACTCGGCGATGAAGCTCTTGCCGGTGCCGACCGGGCCGCAGATCAGGTAGCCCATGGGCGCGCTGTCGAGTTGACCTCGCTTGATGGCGCGGGCATCTCCCTCGAGCCGCTGCTTGGCATCGGCGTGCCCCGCCACGGCGTCGAGCGTGAGCCGAGGCTGGATGAACTCGATCAGACCGTGACACGACCGCTCGATGAGATCTTTCTTGCGGGCAGCAAACTCGGGGCCATCGGGGTCGGTGCCCTCGCGAGCCGAGAGCGTGATCACCGCCCGGAGGCTCTCGAGCGTCAGGCCGCCGGAAAGCGCCGCCACCCGCTTCACACTCTCCATCCGATCAGGCTTCACGCCCGCCGCCGCCGCCGTCGCCAGCGCGAACCGTTCCCGCTCGGCAGCTTCGGGCATCGGCACGTCGATCGCGGTGATCGCCGGATTCTGCACCAGTCGGGGATGAACCTCGGAGATGGTGTCGGTCAGCAGCACCACCGCCACGTTGACCCGCCGCAGGAGCGGATTGGTGGCCCAGCCCAGCACCCGCACCAGCCGGCTTGCAGCGCTCCGCGACCCCGCCTCACCAGCGGGCACCAGATACTGTGCGTAATCGAGCACGACCGCGATCCGCTTTCGCTGTTCGGGCGGGTCGATCAGATTCCGCTCGAGGATCGCGTCGATCGCCGCGACGGCCTGCTCGGGATCGCGGGGCCAGGTGGCAGCGTTGCCGAGCCGTTCGGTGAGCCACTGCGCCATTGTCCGGAGGCGTGCCGGATCAGGCCCGGCGAGCGGCCGTAGCCCCTTACCGACGTCGTAGGCAAGCACGATGTCCCAGCGGCCGAACATCTCCCGGGCGAGAAAATCGGGCACCGTGCCCCAGGCCGCAGGATCTGCCGCGTTGCCATTCACCGCCGGGGCCGCGATTGGCACCAGGTCGCGGACGTTGCCGTGCACCAGAAAAACACAGCTTGTGCCGGAGAGGTAGGAATCGCCGAGCCGCTCCGCCCAGGCGGGGCACCACGCCGGCAGCGAGCCGGAGCCGCCCGCAGTGGCCGACGTACCGAGAGCCGTTGGGTCCCCGATCGCCGCTGGCGATCGAGAGGGCGGTGAAGCGGAGGGCGTGGCAGGGCTCGTCACGGTGGGCTCCCAGGTCGCGCCGGTGGATCAGATGGTTTTCTGCGTAGCCCGCTCGGAGCCGAGTTCCTTGT
>QWQL01000188.1 GCA_003670825.1 Planctomycetota bacterium | reverse complement strand
GGCCCGCACCCCGGTGCGGTTCAAGTTTTTCCCCGGCGGCTCGATCCTCGAGAACCGGCTGATCCCGCTGAAGAAGTCGATCGCCGAGGTGCTCGGCGCCGAGCGGGTGCAGGTCTTCGGGGCCATCAACTACGCGACCTACATGACGCAGCTCGAGGCGGCCCACTTCGCCCTCGATGCCCATCCCTTCGGGGGCTACAACACGGCCGTCGACCTGCTCACGATGCGAAAGCCCGTCGTCACGCTCGAGGGCAACCGGTTTTACAACCGCTCGACGGGCTACCTGCTCCGCCGGGTGGGGCTCGAGGAGCTGATCGCCGACACGCCCGAGCAGTACATCGACCTGGGCGTGCGGATGATCGACGACGTGGCCTTCCGCGACCGGATGATCCGGCGGCTCAAGACCGCCGACCTCGAGACGACCGTGCTCAGCCTCGAGCACGTGCCCTCGTTCGTGCGGGCGATCGACCACCTCCTCGAGCACCACGCCGAACTCTCCCAGCAGCCGGGCCGCGAGCCGCTGTTCATCGAGTAGCGGCCTGAAGGCGGCCCGTGCGGCTCGGCCTCCGGCGGCAGACGCGGCTCCTCGGACTCAGTTTTTGATCTTAATTTCCTGCGACAGGATGTCGCAGATCAGTTGGTAGCGGCGGAGCGGCGAGAGGCCGAGCGCCTTCACGACGGCGTCAATACTCGGCAGCATGTCGATGTCGGGCAGCAGGTAGCAGCCCTCCCGTTCCGGAAACGTGCTGGCGGGCCTGCCCCGCCGGCCTGCCTCCCGCTCGTGGACGGCGTTCGTCGTCGCCCCGGTTTTGCCCCGGAAGACGTCGTAATGGCAAACCCTGAATCGGCTGGCCATGTTGACCGGAATCCCGCCCGCCCGCTTGATCCGGTCGGCGAGCGCGTTGTCGCAGCCGAGTGTGCCCAGTTCGAAATCGATGTTCTCCACGGAGAGCGGGGGCACGAAAAACCAGGCGTCCTGGGCAGCTGCGAAGGCCAGCCTGAGGAAACCCGGGTCGAGATGGGTGCGATCGGGCGGGTCAAACTCGATCCGAGACTGGCAGAGCACGATCGGAGCGGACCGGATCAGCGCTTCCGCAGCCGCCCAATCGCTCGTCGCCGAGTCGAGGAAGATGTCGAGGTTGCAGATCCCGACCATCCGGCCGCCGAGGCTTGCGTTGGCAAACTCGAAGGCGTCGCGAAACCTCAGGCGGCGCGAGAGGGGGCGGGGCTGGAACTTGGGGTGCCCCGCGATGTCGTCCGGGGGCGGCAGACCCTCGACGCCGAGGCTATAGACGGTATCGACGTAGGGGTGCGCGAGATTGCGGCGGACGCAGAAGTCGTACTCCGCCCGACGCCCGTCACGCTCGTCGCCGAAGTACTGAACGATCAGATCGAGTCCCATCGCCGTCTCCACCTCCACGCCACGCCACCGCCGCCGTCGGCACACCAGCCCAAAAGTGTATCCCTGGGAAATCGGGGACGGGAGCGAGTTTCTGTCTTCCGCTGCCGAAAATCGCTCCCGTCCCCGATTGTCCGGCCCCTCCGCTGCCCCACGATCACGACGCCGCCATCACGGCCATCGTTTCGCCGAGATCCCGCAGGCCAGCGGTCGCGCCGGCCTGGGTCACGCAGCACGCGGCGGTGGCGGCGCCGAGCCGGCCCGCCTCCGCGACCGGCATGCCGCGAAGCAGGCCGATGACGAGGCCCGCCAGAAACGAATCGCCGGCCCCGGTCGTATCAACCACCGGCCCCGGGGCCCGGGCACACGGGATGTCGATGACGTCGCCCGCCGACGGGCTGAGCACGCTGCCCTGGGAACCGCACTTCACGCCGACGATCCCGGCCGCGCCGTGCCGCCGATAGCAGGCGATGATCTCCCGCGGCTCGTGGCAGCCGGTGTGATGCCGGGCCTCGTCGAGGCTCGGCACGAACACGTCGATCCCCGGGAGCGCGGCCTTCACATGGTCGAACGATCCGCCGGAGCCTCCCGTTTCCAGCACCACCCGGCAGCCGGCCCGCCGGAGCACGTCGACGGCCTCGGCGAGCGCCGGTTCGAGTGCCGGGAGCAGGCCCACGTAGCCGAGCACGGCGTATCGGCAGCGGGCGAACAGGGGGGCATTCCTCCTGAGAAACGCCACGTCAAAGAGGGCACAGGCCCCCACGTGGTGGGCGAAGCTCCGCTCGCCGCTGGCGTCGATCAGCACCGCCGTCGTGCTCGTCGCGGCGCCGGCCCGCGACTCAAGCCCCGCCACACCGACGCCCGCCGCGGCGAGCCGCGCCCTGATCTCGCCCGCCCAGAGGTCGTCACCGACCACCGCCGCCGTCTCGACCGCCGCTCCGAGCCGCCGCAGGGCCACGCCGGTGTTGCAGACGATCCCGCCGGTCGTCACCTCGATCGGATCGACGTGGAACAGCCGGCCACCGCCGACCGGCCGCTCGAGCGGCACGGGCCGCACCAGCACGTCGGCCACGCAGGTGCCGCAGACGATGCAGTCGATGGGTTGGCTCATCTCGATCCACCCTCACCGGCGGCTACGTCATCCTCACGCGGCGACTGTTCGACGAGCCGTCGCTCCACCATCCGCAGCCTCCCGGGCGTGCTGCCGGTGTGGCGGTGCAGAAACGTGGTCATGTACTGCACCGAGCTAAAGCCCGCCCGCGCGGAGATGGTCTTCAACGGCATGTCGGTCTGCGTGATCAGCCTACCGATCGCGGCCACGCGGAGCCGCACCGACTCGTCGTGGATCGACCGGCCGACCACCGCCTTGAATCGGGCCTCGAGGGTGGGCCGCGAGAGGCACAACGCGTCGGCGATCGCGGCGATATCGGGCTTGAGCAGGGGGGTGGCGCGGAGCCGCTGCAGCGTGGCCACCACCGCCTCGTCCGAGGTCGCCATTGCGTCGGTGCTCGTTCGCGACACGACACCGATCGGCGGCACCACCACCCGCGCGTGGGCCGCCACCGAAACGCCGCCCTTGATCATCCGGTCGAGCAGCGTCGCCGCCTCGTAGCCGATCCGCCTGGCGGCTTGGTCGATGCTCGAGAGTGGCGGATTGGTGAGCTCGCAGATCATCTCGTCGTTGTCGACCCCCAGCACCGCGACATCGTGCGGCACCCGCACCGCGAGCGTCCGGCAGGCCTCGAGCACGTGGCGGGCCCTGACGTCGTTGCAGGCCATCAGCCCGATCGGCTTCGGCAGGCCCCTGATCCAGTCGCAGAGGTCTTGCTGGATCTCCTGCCAGCGGCGGACATTGGCATGTCGGCCGGTGTGGACATGGCAGGGTCGGCCGGCTTCACGGCAGGCCTCCGCGAAGGCCTCCGCACGCTCCTCAGACCAGCCGGCGGTGGCCGTCTTCGGGTAGCCGTAGTAGGCCAGCTGATCGAAGCCGCAGCCGAGCAGGTGAGCCGCCCCGAGCCGGCCAATCGCCTGGTTGTCGGTGAACACGTAGGGGATCGACGACTCCAGGTCAAACCAACCGGAGCCGCCGCCCACGCCCACGATCGGAATCGAGAGGCCGCTGATCGCGGTGGCCACCCGTCGATCGTCGAAGTTGGCGATGATGCCGTGACCGTGCCAGCGATTCAGATCGGGCAGCTTCTGCAGGGGATCCTCCTCCACATACAGGCTCCACGAGGAGTCCTGCTCGCGGACGTATCTGGCGATCCCGCCGATGATCAGCCTGTCATACGGCCGGGCCGCATCGAGGATCACGGCGATGAGCGGGACGTCGGACATGCAGCACCGGCAGGAAGAGGATCATCCGGCGAGGAGGTGCTCGAGCACGAGCCGCTCCAACGCCTCGTAGTCGCGATTGGCGATGCACTCATTGGCCGTGCGCTCAGGGAACGACCGCACCTTTGCGACGAGCATCTGGAAGATTCGCTTGCTCGTGGCGAGGTGCGCGGTGGCGGCCCCTGCCCGCTGGGTCCGCTGTGCCTTGACGTCAAACCCCACGAAGCCGCCCAGATCGGCGTAGCCGGCCGCCTCCAAGACTCGCACCTGGTCGAACGCCCCCCGGAGGTTCGCGGCCCCGAACACCTTGTCTTGATCGAACTTCAGCCCGTTCTGGTCATTGAGATGCACGCTCCAGAGCTTGCCCGCCGCGAGGGCGAAGCCCATTTCATCGGACGGGTCGAGCCCCGCCAGTATTGCGTGGGCCGACTCGATGAGCACCCCGACCCGCGCCGGATCCGACGACCTGGCCCCAAGCGCCAGCGCGTGGCCGATCGTGGGCACGAAGGCGTGATCGACCGGCTCATTCGGCTTCGGCTCGATCGCGATCCGCACGTTCGGCGCCACCGACAGCATGGCGTCGATCGCCTCCAGCATCTGCCGTGAAGCCTCGATCGGGTTTTTGCTTTCCCGGACGGCGGTGCCCTCCCGCGCCGGCCACATCACGATCAGATCGCAGCCGACCGCAAGGGCGACGTCGACGGCCCGCTTGGAACGCTCGATGGCCCACGTTCGGGCCTTGGGGCAGTTGCTCGTGTAGCCGCCGTCGATGCCGTGGGCATGCTCCCAGAGCCGAGGTGCCACGAACTCAGCCACCAGCCCGTGATCATCCAGCCGCTTCCGCAGGTCTGCGGCCTCGCGGACGACCGCGGCTGGCGGGAGGTTCTCGAGGTTTGGCACCGCGTCGTCATCGTGGAGCTGAATCCCGGAGAAGCCGAGGTCGACGGCCGCCGTGAGCACGTCGTCGAACGAGACTGGCGGCCGCACCGGCGGCCCAAACGGGTCGGCCCCAGGATGAATGTTCCAGGGTCCGAGCGAATAGCGATAGTCGGCGGGCATGACTCACCTCGGCGGTGTCGGCGTGGCACTCGAATCAGCCTGGAGAATACCGCTTCCGATGTGCGTAAAATCATCAAGATTGTACGCTTTTTTCAGGCTGGTGCGGGCAAATCGCCGCCGCTCGACTACGATCGGGATAATGAGTGATCCAGCCATAACCGTCTCGAAGTCGCTCGACTCGAAGGTCAACCGCCTGGTGGCCGACCCAGGCTGCCGCGACTTCATCCTGGCCGACGCCAAGGACGCCGACACGGCGTTTGGCCTCGCGGCTCCAGGGCTCTCCGCCGGTGGCGACCGCCTGCAGGGGCCGTTCCGCACGCTGGACGAGTTCCGGGGCCACATTCGCGAGATCGTGGCGCAAGGCCTCGTGGATGTGATGCTCATGAGCGCGAGCACGAGCGAAGTGCTGGCGATAGACGAGGGGCTGTTTGCGGAGTCGACGGTCACGCCGGCGGTGCGGATGAACGACACCACCGACATCTGGCTCGCGGCCGGTGCGGGAACCTACCCTCGCCAGCCCGCGCTGCCATTCGCAACCACCACCATTTCAG
>QWQL01000198.1 GCA_003670825.1 Planctomycetota bacterium | reverse complement strand
GGTGAGAAACTGGGTCAGCACGTCCATGCGTAACGATTCCTGCTTATTCACGCTCGAATTCGAGTGATCGACGCCACGCGTAGCGTAGCAAGTCCAGCGGTGGGACATGGGCGGTCGCGTGTGAGGCCTGGATTCTACGGCACAGCCCAGAGCGGCAGAAATCGGCGGAGTGCCGAGGGCACTTCAAAGCTCGGGGCCATGAGCCGGGCTCGCCGTTCGCTCATTCGGTGCCGGCTCTCAGGGGCATGGGCAGCCCCTCACGGATGCATCCCGCGACTGTCACGAACACCGTGCTCCCGGCAGGCATCCTCCTCTTCACCACGGCCCGCTGACGCTTGGTGCATCGCGGCCGGAGCGGCTACGCTCAGGCCCATGAATCAGCTCACCTATGCGACCTGCCGTGAGGCCGAGATCCGCAGCCTCTTCGACACCTCGGGCCTGTGTCTCGAGATCGGCCCGAGCTACAACCCGATCCTGCCGAAGCGGGAAGGCTTTCGCGTCGAGACGATCGACCACGCCGACGCCGACGAGCTCCGCAAAAAATACTCGGCGCACCTCGGGGTCGACATCTCGCGAATCGAAGACGTGGACCACGTCTGGCGGGGTGAGCCGCTCTCGGAACTCGTGGGCTGCGGCCGGTTTGACGTCGTCGTGGCCTCGCACGTGATCGAGCACACGCCCGACCTGCTCGGCTTCGTGAAGGAGTGCGAGAAGACGCTCGCCCCCGGGGGTCGACTCGTGCTCGCGGTGCCCGACCGGCGCCGGTGCTTCGACTTTTTTCGGCCGGCCTCGACGACGGGTGCCGTGCTCCAGGCCCACCACGAGGGCCGGACGCGGCATGCTCCGGGCAGCGCCTTCGACTTCATCGCCAACTTCTGCACGTTCGACGGCCGACAGGGCACCGGCACCAAAGCCGCCGAGTCGTTCACCCTTTCCAATCCGGTGACGTCGGCCGGAAGGGCCTTCGGGAAGTTTGCGGAGGCGGGTGATTACCGCGACTGCCACGGCTGGGTGTTCACGCCCTCGAGTTTCCGGCTGATCGCCAGCGACCTGGCGGCCATCGGGGCAACCGACCTCAAGGAGGAGTCGTTCTGGGAAACGCCGATTTTTGAGTTCGTGACGATCCTGTCGCAGGCGGCGGCCGGCTGCCCGCTCGACCGGGCGAGCCTGCTCGTCGCCGCCCATCGTGAAGCCGCCGAGCCCGCGGCGCCGCAGCCGGGAAAAAACTGATCCGCCCCGGGTGGTGCGACGTCACCAGACCGCAGGACGGCAGGCATCGAGTGGCGGACGCGAGCGCGGGTGGGAGCGGATCGTGCCGCCCCCACCCACTCCTCCCCGGAAATGCGGCCTTTCGCGGCTGCGGTCCGCTCTTGCGACCGCCGCGCAGGCGGGACTATAGTCCCGCCCCCCTTCGACGGCCCGCGATGCCACAGCCACTCTTTTATCTCCACCGCCATTCCGTACGCCGGCTCGCCGCCGTCGCGGTTGTTTGTTGGTTCACGGCGGCCGCCAGAGGCCAGGATGCCTCACCCCGCGGAGCCGTGGAGACCGCCCAGATTCCGACGATCCCCGCCACCGTCTCGCGGCCCGACAGCTGGCCGACGGCCAAGGGGAAGGCCGGCGACAACCACGTGCTCTCCAGCATTCGTGAGAATCCTGGCAGTCCGCTCGAGCCGGTCGGCGAACTGATCGCCAGCGAGGTCTCCAAGGCGGTTGCGAAGGGTGAGTCTGGCGACGGATCACAGGGAGGTGTCGTTCAGGCGGCGTTCGAGGCCGAGGCCGGACAGACAGCGCCGCTCCAATCGGGCTTTCAATCGCTCGAGGCCGCGCAGGTCGTGGCCCGAGTCGGCCCCGAGGTGGTGCTGGAGGCCGACCTGCTCACGCCCAAGGCACTGGAATGGCTGGAGAAGGTGACGCCGGGCATGCCGCCGGAAAAGGTGCGGGAACTTCGACTGCAGATCTGCCAGCAGATACTCCCGTCACACGTCGAGACGCTGCTGGTGTACGTCGACGCCTGCCGGGAGATCCCGGCCGACAAGCTTCCCGACATCCGCAAGAACGTCGACCGGGCCTTCGACGAGCAGCAGCTTCCGAAGATGATGAAGGAATCAAACTCGCCCAACTCAATGGAGTTTGAGAAGACGCTCCGGGCTCGGGGCATGTCGCTTGACCGGATGCGGAAGATGTTCTTCGAGCGCGGGCTGGCCCAGGAATGGCTCCGCAAAAACGTGAAGACCGACGAGGAGGTTCCGCACGCAGAACTGATCGCCTGGTATCAGAACCACCTCGCCGACTACGACTACGTGGCCAAGGCCCGCTTCGAGGCCCTGACAGTGAAAATGGGGCTGAAGCGGTCGCGACAGCAGGCCTGGGACATCCTCGCCTCGCTGGGCAACGAAGTGCTCGCGGGCCGGCCGCTCGATGAGGTGGCCCGCGGCCGCTCCGAGGGGCCGACGGCCTCCGGCGGCGGCTCCTTCGACTGGACAAGCAAGGGCAGCCTGGCGTCGGTCACGCTCGACGACGCGATCTTCTCGCTTCCCGTCGGTCAGCTGAGCACGATCATCGAAGATGGCGAGCAGCTGCACATCGTCCGCGTGGTCGAACGAAAAGACGCGGGTCGGATCTCGTTCATCGATGCCCAGGTCGAGATTCGCGACACCCTGCTCGTCGAGCGCCGCACTCATGCCACCGACGAATACCTGACAAAACTCCGCCATCGCACCCCGATCTGGACGGTCTTCGACGACCAGGGGGGCAGTTCCGCCGAGCCGCAGTTCACGGCCGGTCGACCCACCGGCCCTGTGACTCGCTAGCCATGCGACGGCGAACCGCACGGCGCGATCGTGCCCCACAGCCGACGATTGCCCACCCTCGCCTCGAGGGCTAGACTTCGGCTCTGAACGTCGCTCCCTCCTGCAGCCCGTGGCGCCGTTCTTGCGAGCTGCTCATGCCGCTGGAGACCTGCCGATGACCGCGACCGCCCGGACCGTTCCAGCCGCCGCAGGCCCCCAGCCGCCGTGGCCCGGCACGAAGGCCGACGGAACCGCGAAACTCGAGTTCGACGGTGGCTCCTGCGAGCTGCCCATCGTCGTCGGCACGGAAGGCGAGCGGGCGATCGATATCGCCAAGCTTCGCGCTCAGACGGGCCTGATCACCCTCGACGAGGGCTACGTTAACACCGGCTCGACGACCAGCGGCATCACGTTTCTCGATGGCGACAAGGGCATCCTTCGCTATCGCGGCTATCCGATCGAAGTGCTGGCCGAGAAGTGCGACTTCGTGGAGGTCGCCTACCTGCTGATGTTTGGCAACCTGCCGACGGTCGCCGAACTCGACACCTTCCGCTCGTCGCTCTCACACCACACGATGCTCCACGAGGACATGCGGAGCTTCTACGGAGGCTTCCCCCGCGATGCCCATCCGATGGCGATTGCGGGCAGCGTGGTCGGAGCGCTCTCGACCTTCTACCAAGACTCCCTCGATGTCCGCGATCCGCGGCAGGTCGAGGTGAGCCTGCACCGACTGCTCGCCAAGCTCCCCACGATTGCCGCCTACAGCCACAAGAAGTCGTGCGGGCAGCCGCTGATGTATCCCCGCAACGACCTCAACTACTGCGAAAACTTCCTCCACATGATGTTCGCGGTGCCGTGCGAGGAATACCACATCGACCCCGATTTCGCCGATGCCCTCGACATGCTCCTGATCGTGCACGCCGACCATGAGCAAAACTGCTCCACGTCGACGGTGCGGATGGTCGGCTCGAGCGACGCGAATCTGTTCGCGAGCATCTCCGCCGGCATCTCGGCCCTCTGGGGACCACTCCACGGCGGCGCCAATCAGGCCTGCGTGGAAATGCTCGAGAAGATCGTGGCCGACGGCGGCAACGTGAAGAAGTACGTCGAACTGGCGAAGAAGAAGGATTCCGGCTTCCGCCTGATGGGCTTCGGGCATCGGGTCTACAAGAACTACGACCCCCGGGCGAAGCTGATCAAGGCAACCAGCGACAAGCTGCTGGCGAAGATCTCGCGGCACGACCCGCTGTTCGATATCGCCCAGCAACTCGAGGAAGCGGCCCTCGCCGACGACTATTTCATCGAGCGGAAGCTCTACCCAAACGTCGACTTCTACTCGGGCGTGATCTACCGGGCGATGGGGATCCCGGTGCAGATGTTCACGGTGCTGTTTGCGATGGGCCGCCTGCCGGGCTGGATCGCCCACTGGATGGAGATGCACCACTCGCCCACCAAGAAGATCTGCCGACCGCGGCAGGTCTACTCCGGGGAAACGCTCCGCGAGTTCCAGCCCATCGACAAGCGCGGCTGAGGAGCGGATGGAGCCGCGGGGGGTGGTCGGCAGCCAAACGGAGCCGCAGGTTTTTCACCTGCGGCATGGTGCAGGTAGAAAACCTGCACCTACAGAGGGCATGGTGCAGGTAGAAAACCTGTACCTACGGAGGGCATGGTGCAGGGGGAAAACCTGTCCCTCCGTGGCTCGGCACACGGCCGCTCACTTTCCCGAACGCTTGCCGCGAAAAAACTCGCTGAGGATTCGGCCGCATTCGTCGGCGAGCACATGACCGACGTGCTCGACGCGATGGTTGAGCCGCGGGTCGTCAAACAGCGTGTAGAGCGAGGCGACCGCGCCGGCTTTGGGGTCGGCCGCTCCCCAGACCACGGTCGGTACCCTGGCCTGCAGGATCGCTCCGGCGCACATCGGGCAGGGCTCGAGAGTGACGTAGAGCGTGCAACCTTCCAGCCGCCACGAGCCGAGCGTGGCCGCCGCCTGGGTCAGGGCGATCATCTCGGCATGGGCCGTGGGATCGTTGAGCTGCTCCCGCTGGTTGTGTCCACTGCCGACGACCCGCCCGCCGGCGACCACGATCGCCCCCACCGGTACCTCATCTTCCGCCGCGGCCGCACGAGCCTCCTCCAGCGCTAGCCGCATCCACCGCTCGTGGGGCCGGCCGCCCGGGAGCAGCAAGCCCGCGCCCGGGAGGTCATCGAGGTCGTCGAGGTCGTCTGAGTCGTCCATACCCCGGCACTCTATAGCGGGGGCGTGGCCCGGCCACAAATTGCCAGGCCCACGCCCGCTTGGGAGGCCTCCTCTGATCGGGTACGATTGCAAGGCCCTTTCACCTCCCGAGGAATCGCATGGATCCGACCCTGCTCCTGCTCCGCTGGGCCCACGTGCTCGCCGCCATCGTCGCGATGGGGGGGTTGGTGTTCGCCCGCTTCGCGCTCCTCCCGGCACTCTCCGAACTCGATGCGTCTACGCGAGACCGCGTGCACGAGCGGATCCGCCGGCACTGGCTGCCATGGGTGATCGGGGCGATCACCCTGCTGCTGGCCAGCGGTCTCGCCAACTTCCTGCTCTTCAACGCCCGCGTGAAGGGGGAGGAGTGGGCCGGCGGCCAGTGGATGCGGGAAACGAACTACCACGCCCTGTTCGGTGCCAAGTTCCTGATGGCGCTGGTGGCGTTCTACCTCGCCAGCGCCCTGGTGGGCCGGGGCGCGGGCACGCAGTGGGTGCGGAACGACCGGGCGAAGTGGCTCTCGGTGACGATCGGCCTGACGCTCGGGGTGGTGCTGCTCTCGGGCTGGATGCGGCAACTCCACACCGGCCCCAACATGATCGCCGCGGGCGACGGCGGGGTGGAGATCGACGTGATGTCGAGCCGCGAACTGCGGCGAGACGAGGGAGAAAAAGCCGATGGACAAGAAAGACAAGAAGCGGATGGACGTGCTGCAGCAGAAGATCGCCAAGCTCCAGCAACTGCTGGCGGGGGCGAAGAAGCAGCCCGATGACCCGGCCGAGGTGCCTCGCCTCGAGAAAGAACTCGCGGCCGCGCATGCCGAGCTCACCACGTTGAAGCAGCACTGATCGCGGCGGAAGGGAGCGGCATGGGTCTGGGTGATTTCTTTTCTGCGCTGCTCGGCGGCTCAGGGAGAGTCGATCTCTGGAAGCGGTTCGAGCGGATGCGGGAGAGCACCTCCGGCACCATGTCGACCTTTTACAAGGTTCGCGATCTCAAGACCGGACAGATCCAGGGGCTCAAGGTCGTCGATGCCGCCAAGGCGGCCCCCGTCGAGAGCCGCTATAAGTCGCTCGGCAAGCCCACCGAGGGGGAGATCGGTCAGCAGATCACCGGGCCCAACATCGCCCGCACGCTGGAATGGGGGACAGCAACGACCGGCGACCCCTTCATCGTTCAGGAGTTCGTCGAGGGATCGCTCCTGCACAACCTGATCACGGCCAAGAAGCCGTTCACGCCGACCCAGAAAATTGACCTCGTCACGCAGGGGGCCAGGGCGATCAAGACCGTGCACGATGCGGGCTTCGTGCACCGCGACATCTGCCCCCGAAACTTCATCCTCGGGGCCGATCAGCGGCTCGTGCTCATCGACTTCGGCCTTACCGTGCCCGACAAGCCGGCCTTCCTGCAACCCGGAAATCGGGTCGGTACGCCCAACTACATGGCGCCCGAGGTGGTGCGGCGGCGGCAGGCCGACAAGCGACTCGACATCTTTTCCTTTGGCATCACCGCCTACGAGATCTGCGCCGGGCAATCGCCATGGCCCAAGGGTTCGACCGGCAAGGCGGCGCTCGCCCACGACACACCCCCCACCGATATCCGCGAGGTGTGGCCAGAGATTCCCGCCCCAGCGGCCTCCGCGATCATGGCCTGCCTGGCAGCCGACCCCGATCGCAGGCCCCCGTCGATGGACCGGTTTCTCGCTCTGCTCTCGGACGCGAAGGGCTGAAAATTCCCACGGCACGGGCCAAGCCGGCCGCAGCCCTTGAAGCGGTGGCGTTTTCTCCGTAGTTTCGTGCTTGTTGACGGGAAGCCGGCCACCGGCGGACATCCCAGCCGTCATCGTATTCAAGACACGAAGGACCATTTCCCATGACGATGGACAAGAGCCTGCGGGTGCGGAAGGGTTCTTCGGGCGCCCGCGGCGTGCTCAGTCGGGCCGAGCGAATCACCAAGCTCAAGGAGCAGGAGCGCTGGCAGGAAGGCCGCAGCCCGCTGGGCCTTCCCAAGGTGCGGGTGCTGAAACTGGCGATGAAAAAGAAGAAAGTGAAGAAGGAAGAAGGCGCCGAGGGTGCTGCAGCCAAGCCGGCCGCGGGCGCCAAGAAGAAATAACGGCAGCGCGGAGTTTTCGCCCGCGTGGTCAGCAGGTGCGCTGGAGGCATCTCGTGGCGGCCCGTTGGCCGGAGGCGATGACCTGCGGGATGCCGACGCCGGTGTAGGCGGCACCAGCCAGGGCAAGGCCCTGATGGCGGGCGACCGCGGCGTCGATGCGGGCAACTCGCTCCACATGACCGACGTGATACTGGGGCATCGCGTGGTCCCAGCGTTCGATGCGGGTGAGTTTTGGATCGCCCCGGGCACCGAGCAGATGCTCGACCTCGAAGCGAGCGCGGGCCACGATCGCGTCGTCCGACAGATGCAGCACACCGGGATCGAGCGCGCCGCCGAGGAAGACCCGCAGCAGCACGCAGCCAGGCGGAGCCCGACCCGGGAACTTGGAACTGGAAAAGCTCACCGCCAGGATCCCCCGGCCGGACCGTCGCGGGATCACCATGCCGGCCGCGTCGAGCGGATGGGCCACGCGGTCGCGAGCGAAGCCGAGCGACACGATGCAGGAGCCGGCGTAGTCGATGCCGGCGAGTTCGGCGGAGAGGCCCGCATCGACGCCCGCGATCAGCCGGGCGGCCGCGGCCGCGGGCGTCGCGATCACAACCTCATCGGCCACCGCAGTCGCCTCGTCGATCCCCTCGCCCGTGAGCCGCCAGCGACCATCGGCCGACGTGGCCAACGAGGTCGCCGTTCCGGTCACGAACCGCACGCCACACTGCCGCAGTTCGTCCGCCAGTCGGCGGGGCAGGGTCTCCATTCCTGAGGCGAGCGTGGCGAACTGTCCGTAGCGGGCACCCGCGGCAGTGGATGCACCAGCCTGGCTCCGCAGCCGGCCTCGTTCACCTGCCCAGAGGCTGCCAGCCTCCCGCTCCATCGCCAGGAAATCGGGGCAGGCGGCGGCCATGCTCAGCCGAGCCGGATCAGCCGTCCAGATGCCCGACGCGAGCGGCTGCACCAGCCGCTCGAAGGCCTCGCGGCCCAGTCGCCGCACGGCGAAGTGCTCGAGCGACTCGTCGTCGGCCACTGCCGGCCGGGATGGCGGCACGAACCGCTCCCAGAGCAGGCGGAGGCGGCCGGCCGGCGACAAGAGCGGCGTCGTGAGAACGCCGGTGATGCGGCCCGGCGCTATCAGGCGAAATCCGGTCGGAGCCGGAATCCCTCGGCCGGCGTGCCAGATCAGCGCCCGCCGTGCCAGGGGTTCCACGCCAATCAGTTCATGGTCGAGCCCCAGCCGACCAACGAGGTCCACCGCCTCGGGTCGAGCCGCGAGGAAGCAATCGGCCGATCGCTCGACGAGCCACCCGTCGTGATGCACGGTGCCCAGCACACCACCGACACGGCCGGACGGATCAACGACGGTGACCTGCCGCTCGCCCATGCCAGCGTGACGCACCAGCGAGTCGGCGGCGGCGAGGCCGGCAAGGCCGGCGCCAATGACCAGGGCATGGGGGCGGTGGTGGTGATTCACGGGGCGATGGACGTCCTGCGGGAAGCCTCCATCGTAGTCAGGAAACCGAACGGAGGGCTCACACTGGGCACTCTGCGTCGCCTGAGGTGATCCCGGGGCATGCCTTCGGCTGCTCTAGACCCGTAGGGCAGGGGGCTCTATCGTCCCCGCCGTTTCAGGCCCTTCGCCCGACTCCCCATCACTCGTGCCGTTTTCGTGCCGTTTCAAGGAGACCCCCTCGTGGTCACGCTGCGGAGTTCGACCTCGCACCTGGTTCTCACTCTCGCGGCCACCTGCGTGCACCTGGCCGCCTGGGCCAACGAGGAACCCTCGGCCCCGCCGCGAACCCTGATGCGGCTGCCGGGATGGATCGAGTCGCTCGGTGAGGATCAGGCTCGACCCGCGGTAGAATCTGGGATCGGAATCGGCACACCGGCGCCGATCGGGGCGCTCGAACCGCAGCCGGCAGATCGCCGCGGCGTCGCCCGTCCGGTCGCCGACTGGAGTGCCACGCCGCCCGGCGCCGCTCCCACCGTCATGCCGGTGGCCGCGCCGGCGACTCCGGCTCCGGCCGCCAGTTCATCCCCCGCGAGCAGTTTCCGCCGCTGGATCACCGAACGGGTCGCCACCCTGCCAAAGCCGACCGAGCCGGCATCGCCGGCCGACGCCGCATCGCCGGCCGAGGTCGAGCAACCCATCGCCGAGTCGCAGCCGTCGGTCACCGCGCCGGTGGCCGTGACGCCCGACGAGATGCCAACGCTCTCGATTGATCCGGCCAGTTTTCGAGGTGCCTTGCCAGGACGAACGACCCGCGAGGAGATCGAAAAAGACTGGGGCGTGGGCGAAGCCTTCACCAGGCCGGATGGGACGTCGGGCCTGGCCTGGGCCATCGAGCCCTTCGAGCGGGTCGAGGTGACGCTTGCCGACGACGTCGTCGAGGCCATCAGCATCAAGCTCGCCGAACCGGTGGTCGTGGCCGATCTGGCGCGGCAGCTCGAGATCGCCGACCTGCGGACTGTTGCAGTCCGTGACGAACAAGACACGAGGATCGGTGAGGTCTACCCTGAACGCGGCGTGATCCTGAGCGTCGAGCCGGGCACCACCAATGCGACCGCGATCCTGATCGAACCGCTCGATCCCGATTCGTTCGTGCTGCGGGCCGAAGAGGAGATCGAGAAGTGTTCCGCCTACGCGGTCGCCGACCTGCAGTACGCCATCCAGATCGATCCCCAGCACATCCGCGCCCACCGCCTGCTGCTCGCCATGACGAGCGACCAGGGGAAGTGGACCCAGGCGCTGCAGCTCGCGGAGGCGGCGGGCCGCCTCGATTCGGAGGATGTCTGGACCAAGCTGAAGCATGCCGGTGTGCTGCTGGCCCTCGACCGCCCCCAGGAGGCCAGGGTGGTGCTCGATCGGCTGGCGACGCTTCCCAACACGTCACCGCTGGTGGTCGCGCAGGCAGCCCGGCTCTCGGGTCGCATTCACCTCGCCCAGAAGAAACCCGACGAACAGAAGGCCGTCGAGCAGTTTGCGGAGGCCATCCGCCGGGCCTCGCCGCTGCTCACCAAGCGGTCTCCCGCCCTGCAGGCCGCGGCCCGGGAAGTGATTCTCGACGCCCACCTCGGCACGGCCCTGGCGATCGCCAAGGGAACCTGGCAGCAGAAGAGCCGCGTGATCCCGAAGTGGATCAGCCGGGCCGACGTCGTGGTCAAGGAGTTCGAGGGGGACGACCTGGAACGCCAGGTGCTCGAACTGCAACTCTGTCGCGGGGCGTTGGCCGCCTCAGCGGGCTCGACCGAGGCGATCGAGCCGCTGCCGTGGGTGAAGCGGCTCCTCGAGCTCCGCGATCAGATGGGTGACGGCATCGCCGATCCGTGGCGCCGTCGGCAGATCGACTGGGACGTGGGGCAAGGACTCGCCGACGCTCTGACCGCCGCCCAAAAGCGTGGCGATGCCACCGATATGCTCGACAACGCCACCCTCACCGCCGCCTACCTCGAGCGGGGCGCCGAGCACCGGGAGTTGACCGCGGCCGAGCGGAAGAGCCTCGGCGAGCTGATGTTCCGCATCGGCATCATGCACAGCCTCCAGCGGGGTGATCATGCGACGGCCGTCACCTGGTTCGACCGCGCGATCCCGCTCTGGGACACCAACGACCGGTTCGAGCGAGACGGTGACCTCGGCCGCCTCGGCGAATCGTACGTCAGCATGGCCATCTCCTACTGGCAGGTCGCCCGTCGGGAGGATGCCGTGACCCTCAGCCGGCGCGGCGTGGACCTGATGGTGGCCGCCGTCGACAAGAGCCAACTGGAGGAACGGGCCCTGGCCGTGGCCTATGGCAACCTGGCGACGATGTACGCAGAGCAGGGGGACGACCAGCAGTCGAAGAACTACGCCGAGATGGCCAGCCGCGCCGAAGCCACGGGCACGATCCGGTAGCACGAGGCTCCCGATAGCAAGGCGACGCCGCGCCACCCAGGGCTCCGGGCGTTCAAGGGTGGCTCCGATGGCACACCCTGCGGGTCTGCCTACAGCAGGCTCTCGAGGAGGAGCCGCATCTTGCGGAGTTCCGCGACCTGATCGACACCCTCCATGGGCGGCATGTGGGCACACAGGGCCCGCTTGTAGCCCACCCGCTCCAGTTGCGCGACGAGCTTTCCGTACTCCACGTCCCCCTGGCCGACCCGTACCTGAAATGCGTCGGGCTTGGTATCCCGGAGATGCACGTGGCAGACGTACTTCAGGATCGGCTCCCACGACGCGATCTTCTTGTGGTCGTAGATGAAGTGGCTCGGGTCGAGCGCGACTCCGAGGCCCGGCACGTTCCGGCAGAGTGATGCCGTCGTCTCGGCATCCTGCGTCATCCGGCCGGCCGACGTCTTCACCGCGACGACAACCCCGAGGCCCGAGGCGATCCCGACCAGCTTCCGCAGCCGCTCGATCTCGCCGTTGAAGGGTGTGCCGAGCTCCGACGACTCGACCACCATCGTGACCACACCGAGCGACTTGGCCAGCCGGCAGCAGGCCGAAAAGTGGTCGTAGACCTCGGGCGTCTCGGTGGCCGCGAAGGAGACGGCCACCGGCCGCAGCCGCTGCAGGTCGCTGCACTCCGCGATCGCGGCCTCGGGGTTGGCCGCCACCTGAGCGGGCTTCAGGTGACCGCCGTGCTCGTGCACGTCTAGTTCGACCGCCGTGAACTCGAGTTCGGAGAGCCGCTCCATCGCGGCGGCAAGTGGCATGTCGGGCAGGCATTCCGTACTGACGCAGACGAACACGTTCGGGGTGCTCCTATCGAGATCTTTCGCCGGACGAAAAAGAAGGCCGGCGGGCCGCAGTCGGCCACGAACCCGTCAAGGTAGCCGCCCCAGCCGGAACCTGGCAACTTTCCGGACGACCCGCACCACGTGCCGCCGTACAATGCGGCCCCAGCAGGATTCAGAGCACACTCTCAGGAGCACAGCGGCACGCCATGAGCATCGAATCACGGAGCACGACCGCATCGGGCATCGACTCGCGACAGCCGCCGACCCGGGTGATCCTCGAACATGCCAGCCCCTGGGGACGGTGGTTCGCGAGGGCAGGCTGGATCGTCGCCGGCGTCGCCGTGCTCTCGGCCGTGGCCAGTGCCGGGGCGTTTTCCCGGTACTTTCAACGGGATTCCCGGGTCGTGGAAACCTACCACTCGCTTTCGAAGACGGCTGCCGGCAAGGTGGCCGTGGTGAGTGTGACCGGGGCGATCCTCGGCGGTGACGGCTTCGTGCGGGCCCAACTCGATCAGGTTGAGGAAGACGACTCCGTCAAGGCGATCGTGCTCCGCGTCGACTCCCCCGGCGGCACCGTGAGCGGCAGCGACGAGATCCACCACCGGCTGGCGAAGCTCGTCGAGAAGCGGGATCTGCCCGTCGTGGTGAGCATGGGGGGCATCGCCGCCAGCGGCGGGTACTACGTGTCGATGGCCAACCGCGGCGCCGACGATGTGATCTTCGCCGAGCCCGCCACGCTGACCGGCTCGATCGGCGTCATCATCCCCCACTTCGACATCTCGCAGGCTCTGCGAAGGTACGACATCCGCGACGACTCGATCGCCAGCGGGCCGCTCAAGGAGATGCTCAGCCTGACGAAGGACCGCACGCCCGAGCTCGCCGAGAAAGAACGAAAGCTCTTGCAGGAACTCGTCGACGACATGTTCCGCAGGTTCAAGGAGATCGTGAAAGCCGGCCGGCCGAAGCTCGACGACGACGCGGTCGACGGTGTCGCCACCGGGCAGGTGTTTACGGCGCGGCAGGCTCTGGAGGCTGGCCTCGTCGACCGGATCGGCTTCCTCGAAGAGGCGATCGATCGCGCCGTCGAACTCGCCGGCCTCTCCCCGGAGACCGCCCGGGCGGTGAAGTATTCGAAGCCGAAGGGCCTCCTCGACGAGGTGCTGGGCGGCGCCTCGGCCACGAGCCGCGTCGACCTCGCCGCCATCGCCGAACTCACCACGCCCCGTGGCTGGTATCTCTGCAGCTGGCTCCCCGCCCTGGTCCAGAGCGAGTGATCACGCGAGCACCGCGGCCACCGGAGTGCCGTCGTTACCGATCTTGAACGGGCGGCCGTTGGGAGCGACGAACTCCTTCTCCCAGGGCATCCCGCAGGCGGCGGCGATCGTGGCGTTGAAGTCGGCCACACTCACGGCGTCGCGGTCGGGCAGTCGGCCGGCCGCGTCGCTCGCCCCATGCACCACGCCCGGCTTCACCCCGGCACCGGCGAGCACGCAGGAGAACACGGCCGGGTGGTGGTCTCGGCCGGCATTCTCGTTGACCTTCGGCGAGCGGCCAAACTCGGTCGCGAGCACCACGAGCGTCGAGCCGAGCAGGCCGCGGGCCGCGAGATCCTCGATCAGGGCGGCCATCGCGGTATCGAGTTCGCCGACCTTCTCGGGGAGTTCCTCCCAGAGGTCGCGGTGCATGTCCCAGCCACCCATCTCGACCTCCACGCACCGCACGCCCGACTCCACCAGCCGGCGGGCAAGCAGGCAGCCCTGCCCCAGCCGCGACCGCCCGTATCGCTCGCGGGTCGCCGCGTCTTCTCTGGAGATGTCAAAGGCGGCGAGGTCGCCGCTGCCCATCAGGCGGACGGCGTCAGCGTACATCTGGTCGTAGGCCTCGATCTGACGGCCGGCATAGTGCCGCTTGAAGTCGCCGTCGATCCGCTCGGCGAGCGACAGCCGGCGCTCGAAGTTGGCCTGCGAGAGATAGGCGGGGCGGGCGATATTCTCCAGGCCCCGCTCGGGGTCGGCGAGCGGCACCGGCGTGACGGCCGGGTCGAGAAACCCGCAGCCGGGGTGTTCGTTGCCGTTGCCCACCAGCACGTATCCGGGCAGGTCGCGACTCCGCTTGCCGAGCACATGCAGCGCCCACGATCCGAACGCGGGGTGGCGAATGCTGTTGAGCTGCGCGTAGCTCGTCCGCATCAGATACGTGCCCTGCTCGTGCGCGCCTGTTTCGGTGGTCAGCGAACGGATCACCGCTAGCCGGTCGGCAAGCCCTGCCAGCAGCGGCAGGTGCTCGCCAAACATCACGCCGGGGAGCTTTGTCGCGATCGCCTTCGTCTCCCCCTGCTCCTCGCGGCCGGGCTTTGGATCGAAGGTGTCGATGTGGCTCATCGCCCCGCGCATCATCAGGTAAATCACGTTGGTGCCGCCAGCGGCCGGCGCCGCGGTGGCACGCCGTCCCGCCAGGCCGTCGAGAAGCGTGATCCCGAAGGCAGCGCGGGCGGCCTGGCCGAGAAAGGCCCGCCGCGCGAGCGACCCGTCTTCAAGAACTGGCATGGGCGACATGCGTGAGACTCCAGTGTGCCGTCGGCGGGCAGTGTGAACGTGGCTGCCGCGTGCTCGTCGTTATTGGATGAACAGGAACTCGCGGGTGTTGAGCAGGGCCCAGATCAGGTTGCCGCAGCCCGTGGCCGGATCACCGGCGTCGGTCAGTTCGTCATGGGCACATCGCCGATCCTCCGCCGAGGGCTCGTGACCCAGCACGGAAAAGAACACCACGTCGACCGTCTCCTCGGGGTCGTGCGCCATGACCGTGTCGTAGATCACCGAGCCCTCCTCGAGCATCGCGTGGGTGATCGGGCCGTTGAACATCGCCAGGATCTGCGGGATCGTCGGGACGGTGCGGCCTCCGTCGATCGTCTCGCGGTCGCTCTGGCCAAACTGCCTGAGGAAGTGGCCCAGCGGCAGGGGCGTGGGCATCTCGCTGGCCTTCATCAGCCACTGCCCGCGGTAGCCGCAGGCCTGCTGGAGCGTCCGCTGGTAGCGTCCCGGACCGTAGCGGCCGACGAAGGCGTCGAACGTTTGCTCCACGTCGGCAAGCGAGGCCTGCCGGAGGTCGATCGCCGCCACTTCCGCGACCTCGGCGGCCGTGGGCCGCTGCACGCTCCAGGGATTCCGGGCGACGAGCGCCACGATCGAATCCCAGAGCTGCTCGGCCGTCATCCGCCGCAGCGCCGGCCCGGCGAAGCGGAAGGGCTCGGCCGACGTCGGGTCGTGGAGCACCGCCCGCCGCTGGTAGGCCGTGGTCGACACCACCACCCTGATGAACTCCCGCAGGTCGAAGTCGAGCCCGATCACGAGGGTGGTGAGGTGCTCGAGGAGTTCGGGATCACTGGGTGGATTTTCCTGGCGGAAGTCGTCGACGGGCTCGACGATCCCCACGCCCATCACCTGCTTCCACATCCGGTTGGCGATCGTGCGGGCGAACTGCCGATTGGTCCGGGCCACCATCCAGGCCGCGAACTGCTCCCGGCCATCGGCGTGAGCGACGCTCGCCGGCACCTTCCCCCAGAGCAGCTCCCGCTCGACCTTCTCGAGCGGCTTCGCATCGTCGTACTGATAGTCGTGGGGCAGCCGCAGGGACGCATCGACGAAGCTAACCGCGGTGGCATTGGCCTGAATGAACTGGATCAGCCCTCCGGCCTTCTTGCCCTTCGTCTCGCGGGCCTCCTTGACGAGCGTTCGCACGACCGGCGGGGGAATCGGCTGGGGATCCTTGCCCGGCTTGCCGGGCCGGGTGCCGACGCTCAGCCGCGTTTTCGTGCCGGCCGTGAACGCGGCGAGTTCGTAGAACTGGTGCTGCGTCCACTGATCGAATGGATGGTCGTGGCACTGGGCGCAGCCGATCTGGGTGCCGAGCAGCACGCGGACGGTGTTGTCGACATAGGGCAGCGGCATACCGTCGTCACGGAGCTGGAAGCCGACCGCCGGGTTCTCCCAGAGCCTGCCGTCGGCCGTCAGCATCTCCCGCACCCACTCATCGTAGGGCTTGTTCGTGCGGATCGAGTCCTTCACGTAGGCCAAGTACGGCTCGAACACCAGGTTTCGCTGGGGCCGCTCCGTGAGCCGCAGAACATCGGCCCAGTAGTTGTAGAAGTGGCTGACATACTCGGGACTCGCCAGCAGACTCTCGATCATCGCATCTCGCTTGGCGGACGATGCATCGGCGAGAAAGGCGGTCGTCTCGTCGTAGGTCGGGATCCGGCCGGCGAGTTCCAGGTGAATCCTCCGGACGAACTGGGCGTCGTCGAGCGGCGGGGAGGGTTCGATCCCGAGTTCCCGCCACCGGGATTCGAGCAGGGCATCGATGGCGGCGGCCTCCGTCCGCACGCGGTCGCGGCGGGCCGCACTGACGGCCGCGACCTTCATGGCGGGCCCGTCAGCCGCCGCCGTCACCGTTGCCGGCAGCCCGCCCCGTCCCTCGGCCTGCCGATTGGGCTTGGCACGGTCGGCAGCCACGCTGGCGATCGCCGCCAGCGCCACCACGGCGAGGCGGTACGCCGGCGCGGCCCGCCTCCGGATCGATGGCCCGCGGATGCCTGTCATGGCAGCAGCTCTACTTAGGACTTCGGCTTGACGTTGGCCTTGAACTCGTCCATCGAGACCTTGCCGTCGCCGTTGGCGTCGATGGTCTTGAATCGCTGCGGGGCCCGCTCGAGCTGCTTGTCTTTCATCCCGGTCTTGAACTCGTCGAGCGTGAGCAAGCCGTCCTTGTTGGAGTCTTTCCGGGCGAAGACCTTGGCCGGATCGGGGGGATTCTTTTTGCCCTCGCCGGGGGCGGCGACGGCGAACGAGCCGCCGAGCACGAGACAGGCGGCGAGGCAGGGGGCAGCAACGGCGAACCGCATGGGGAGATCCTTTCGAAAACGGGGCGTGACCTGGCATGCGAAGCGGCGGGGGCCGCTCCCGACACCTTCAACGGTTTCGGTCCAGAAAGGTTTCGCCCGCCGCTCAGAGGATAGCCCGTTCCGCGGCCATTCCGTAGCCCGCCCCCGCAGAGATGGTTCGTCCAGCCCCGCTGGAGCGGTGCCGTTGACCGGGCTGTCCTCGCCCCTTGGCAGACATGACCGTGCGCGGTAGCGTTGCGGATTGTCATGATCACGCGCATCATCACTGCCGATTTACTCGCGGGCGAGTCCTGTTTCCTGTGGGGTCCACGGCAGACCGGGAAGAGCACGCTCCTGCGGACGCTCTTTCCTGACGCCCCAACGTACGACCTGCTCTCCTCACGGGAGTTCCGCCGGCTGTCGGCCGATCCCGGCGTCTTCGCCGAGGAGTGTGCGGCTCTGCCCGACAAGCGGCAGTCGGTGATCGTCGATGAGATCCAGAAACTGCCGGCCCTCCTCGACGAGGTCCACTCTCTCATGAGCCGGCGCGGGCTGCGGTTCATCCTCACCGGCTCGAGCCCTCGGAAACTGCTTCGCGGCGGCGGTAACCTCCTCGGCGGCCGAGCCGTCCGCCACGACCTGCTTCCACTCACCTCGGCCGAACTCCCCGACCTCTCGCTCGAAAAAACCCTTAATCGGGGCCTGCTCCCCTCCCACTATCTCTCCGACCGTGCCTCATCGCGGCTCGCGGCATACGTCGGCGACTATCTCCGCGAGGAGGTGCTCGCTGAGGCGCTCACCCGCAACCTACCCGCGTTTCAGAGGTTCCTCGAGGCCGCTGCCTTCTCCAACGGCCAGATCGTCAACTCCGCCACGATCTCCCGCGAGATCGGCGTCACCGCGAACACCGTTCGCGGCTATTTCGACATCCTCGTGGACACGCTCGTCGCCACGTGGGTACCGGCATGGACGAAGCGGACGAAGCGCCGCGTCATACAGGCGCCGCGATTCTGGTTCTTCGATGTGGGAATCGTGAACGAAATCACTGGCCGTGGGATGCTCGTGCCAGGCTCAACAGACTACGGCGCAGCCTTCGAGCACTTCATCTTCATGGAACTGCGGGCCCACGCGACCTACTCGCCCCAGGGAGCGGGGTTGTCCGTCAGCTACTGGCGGACGGCCTCGGGGATCGAGGTGGACTTCATCCTCGGCAACGCCGCGGTGGCGGTGGAAGTGAAATCGACCGACCGCCCCACGACCGACCACCTCAAGGGTCTGCGGGCCTGGCGGGAGGAACACCCGAAGAGCCGGTGCATCCTCGTCTGCCGCGCCCCCAGAGCCCGTCGTGCCGAACAGGGCATCGAGATCCTCCCGTGGCGCGAGTTCCTCGACAGCCTCTGGAAAAACGAGATCCGTGCCGACTGATGGCCAACCGCGGCCATCCGGGGAGCATCCCCTCGTTCACACTCGTCGGCCCGCTACCTACCGGCTCGTGCCCGGGCCGCGGATCGCCTCGCGGCCGAGGGCGGCGAGGGCGGCAAGGTCGTCTGGCAGCGGCCTGCGGCCGGCCGCCCGGGCCAGGGCAAGCCGGCACCAGACGTCGGCCGGGGCGAGCAACCGGTCGTCGCCCG
>QWQL01000191.1 GCA_003670825.1 Planctomycetota bacterium | reverse complement strand
GACCCGACGTCCCGCCAGGCCGAGCGTGCCCTGGATGGTGCGCGGATAGACGCCGCTGTCGCACGTGCCGACGGTGGCGAGCACGCCGATCGCTCCGGGATGGCCGGTTTCGAGCACACCGCGGGCTCCGGCCTCGACGACGCCGACGACGAGGACGGGCAGATTCCAGCGATTCACCGCCGCCCGGAGGTCATCCAGGCCGTACGCCGTCGCCGTGTTGCAGGCGATGACGATCGCCTTCACGGGCGGCTTGTCGTGGCGGATGACGCCCTCCTCCCGGTACCGGTTCCCGAGAAGAAAAATCGCATCCTTAAAGATCAACTCGCGGAGAAAGTCGCTTCTGCCGGCCTTCGCGTAGTTGCCGTAGGGCATGTTGGCCTGGTCGCCGAGGTAGATGAAACGCTCGTCGTGAAAATCGGCTCGGCCGTCGGGCCCGGGCGTCAGGGTGTCGTTGTGAAAGTCGTCGAGCGTGAGGAGCGCCTCGAGGACGGTGAGGCCACCGATGCCCGAATCGAAGACGCCGATGGGGAGCGACGAGAGATCGCCCGCGTATCTCGTGCGGTCGAAGCTGAAAGCCTCCAGGCCGTCTGGGTGGCTCGCGAGATGCGCGTCGACCGCGGAGACGAGGGCGTCCTCAGCCCCGGCCGTCGAGGCGGCGATCAGGACTGCGACCAGGGGCATGAAGCGAGCGATGATCCTGGTCACGTTGAGCACCGTGTTGTGTGTTTGGGACCGGCATCTTACTGTACTGCTCGTATTCGCTCGCGCGTCGCTGAGGTCTCGGTCGTCGGAGCGTGCTTCCCCATGAACGAGCATCATCACGCCACGCCGCTCAGCACCAACCAGCATCTGCTGCGGTGGGTCGAGAAAATGGCGGACCTCTGCAAGCCGGATGCGATCCACTGGATCGACGGCTCAGAGGAGGAGTACGACCGACTCTGCGCCCAGATGGTGGCCAGCGGCTCCTTCATCAAGCTCAATCAGAAAACGTGGCCCGGTTGCTTCCTGGCCCGCTCGGATGCGAGTGACGTCGCCCGGGTCGAAGATCGCACCTTCATCTGCGCCCTCTCCAAAGAAGCCGCCGGCCCGACCAACAACTGGGTCAATCCCTTCGAGATGCGGAAGACGCTCAAGGGGCTGTTTCACGGGTGCATGCGCGGCCGCACCATGTATGTGCTGCCTTTCAGCATGGGCCCGCTGGGTTCCCCGATGTCGCAGATCGGCGTGCAACTCACCGACTCGCCCTACGCCGTCGTCAACATGCGGATCATGACGCGGATCGGCAAGAAAGTCTTCGAACTCATCGACCGGGATTTCAAGCGCGTCGTTCCCTGCGTCCACTCCGTCGGCGCCCCGCTCGCCAAGGGTCAGGCTGACGTGCCGTGGCCATCAAACAGCGAAAAATACATCGTGCACTTCCCCGAAACGCGGGAGATTTGGAGTTACGGCTCCGGCTACGGAGGCAACGCGCTCCTCGGTAAAAAGTGCTTTGCCTTACGGATTGCTTCCGCGATGGCCCGCGACGAGGGCTGGATGGCTGAGCACATGCTCATCCTCGGCGTCGAAAACCCGGAGGGTAAGAAAACCTACGTTGCCGCCGCCTTCCCGAGCGCCTGCGGCAAGACCAACTTCGCGATGCTGATTCCGCCGCCGCATTTCCGGGAGCAGGGCTGGAAAATATGGACCGTCGGTGACGACATCGCGTGGATCAAGCCCGATGCCGAGGGGCGTCTCCGCGCCATCAACCCGGAGACCGGGTTCTTCGGCGTTGCTCCCGGCACGAGCGACACGACCAATCCCAACGCCATGCAGGCGTTGGCAAAAAACACCATCTTTACCAACGTCGCCCTCACCGACGACGGCGGCGTCTGGTGGGAGGGGATGACGGATCTACCCCCCGCGCACGCCATCGACTGGCAGGGCAACGACTGGACGCCCGCCCTCGCCAAGGAAAAAGGCGTCAAGGCCGCCCATCCGAACTCCCGCTTCACCGCCCCTGCGAAACAGTGCCCGACGATCGATCCCGATTGGGAGAAGCCCGAAGGCGTCCCGATCAGCGCCTTCATCTTCGGCGGTCGCCGTGCGACGACCATGCCGCTGGTGTATCAGGCGTTCAACTGGTCGAGCGGCGTCTATGTCGGCGCCACGATGGGCTCCGAGATGACCGCCGCCGCCGGGGGCACGCTGGGCAAAGTCCGCCGCGACCCGATGGCGATGCTGCCGTTCTGCGGCTACAACATGGGAGATTATTTCCGTCACTGGATGAACATGCAGCGAAACCTGAGCGAGACGCCCCGTATTTTTCACGTGAACTGGTTTCGCAAGGACAAGGACGGCAAGTTCATCTGGCCCGGTTTTTCCGAGAACATGCGGGTTCTCAAATGGATCTGCGACCGCGTTCGTGCGGGTGGTCGCGCCAAGGAATCACCCATCGGCTGGTTGCCCCGCTACAAAGACATCGATTGGACCGGCCTCGACTTCTCGCAGGAGAAGTTTGACGAACTCCAGTCCTTCGATCGCGCCGCCTGGCGGGCCGAGGTGCTGGGCCACGAAGAACTCTTCATCGACCTGCACTCGCACCTGCCCAAGGAACTGGTCTACGAGCGGGAACTGCTGATCTGCAGGATGTGAAGACGGCGGCACCCCGTGGAGTGCCATTGGTATCGACAGCGATGATGCCCGAGCTGTGATCGGGCTCGGTCATTGGCCAGCTTGATCGTGTGGTCCTTTTCATTCACCGCGAGGTCGGCATGCCTTCATCGACGGCTCCTCCTGCCGGGTCATCCACGGCCTCACGCGACGCGACCGCTACGCCTGGCGGAGATCCGTCGGCCCGTCGAATCCTCATCGGGTTGCTGCTGGGAGCGGTGCTGGGGATGGTGGCGAACGTGCTGCTGCGACCCGGAGCGCCAGTTGACGGGGTGGCCGCGTGGGATCTGAATGGCGATCGCGTGCATGATGGCCTCGACTGGTTCTGCCAGAACGTGACCACGGTGATCGGCCGGCTGTTTCTCCGACTGATGTTCATGGTGGTGCTGCCCCTGGTGGTCTCGGCGCTCGCCCTGGCGGTAGTGGAGATCGGCGATGTGCGGAAGCTCGGGCGAATCGGCCTACGGACGCTGCTCTTCTCGGGCATCCTGTCAGCAAGTGCCGTGCTGCTGGGGCTCACGCTGGTCAATCTGATCCGCCCCGGTGATGCGCTCTCTGCGGAAGCGAGGCAGGCGCTGGTCGAGCGCAACGCGGCAGGCTCGGCCGATGTTGGCCAGAAGGCGAGCAAGGCGAAGTCGGTTCGGGACATCGTGATCGACATGATCCCCGAGAATCCCCTCCAGGAGATGGCCGGCGCGATCGACGGCAGTTCCAAGGGAAACGGGATGCTCGCTGTGATGTTCGCCTCGTTGTTTCTGGGGGCTGCGCTGGCCGCGAAGCCTGCCGAGTGCCGAGGGGTGATTTCGTTCCTGGAAGGGTTGAACTCGGTGGCCATGACGATCATTGGCTGGGCGATGACGTTGGCTCCGCTGGGAGCGGGCTGCCTGGTCTTCTCCATCGTGGCGACGCTGGGATACGAGGTGCTCGTCACGCTCGCCTGGTTTGCGGTGACCGTGTTGCTGGGGCTCCTGCTGCAACTGGTGGTGGTCTATCCCCTGGTGCTGACGCTGTTCAGCCGGGTGACGCCCCTGGCGTTTTTCGCAAAGATCTCGGAGGCCATGCAGGTGGCGTTTGGCACCTCTTCCTCAAACGCGACGCTGCCAACGGCCCTGCGGGTGGCGGAGCAGAATCTGCAGCTGCCGCGTGAGACGGCCCGCTTCGTGCTGACGGTGGGAGCGACAGGAAACCAGAACGGAACGGCCCTGTACGAAGGCGTGGTGGTGCTGTTCCTGGCTCAGGTGTTTGGCGTGGAGTTGTCGCTGGGGCAGCAGGTGATGGTGGTGCTCATGTCGATCCTGGCGGGGATCGGCACGGCGGGAGTTCCTGGGGGATCGCTGCCGCTGATCGTGGTGCTGATGCGGTCGGTCGGCGTTCCCGGGGAGGGCATCGGGATCATCATGGGCGTCGACCGGATCCTCGACATGTGCCGCACGGTCCTGAATGTGACCGGCGACCTGGTGGTGGCCACCTGTGTCTCCGGGGACGCGGAGGAGCCGGCGACGGAGCACCCGGCGTGACCGCAGTCGGGAGGGCCGCACCTCGCCCATCCCACCCGCGTTGCCGGCATCAGCCCGCTTTCCGTTGGAACCGGAAAAAAACTCCCCTTCGCTGCGACCGACAGCCGAAGACAAGACGGCCGGAGTGCTCGACCGGTCGCCGCCCGCGGCGATGCGACCCGTGTCCTCCGCCGGATTCGAAGCCAAGGGAGTGATCCATGTCCATTTCCAAGACCACGTTTCTGCTCGCTGCTCTCGCGTCGGCGTGCCTGACGGCGGTGGGGCGTGCCGATGACCTGGCGGCATCCGTCGCCGGTCAACTGCGAGACTCCGGAGCGCTGACCGGCTATCGAGTCAACGTGAAGAGTAAGTCTGGCACCGTCTGGCTTGAAGGCCGCGTCTCAGACGAGAAGCAGCTTTCGGCGGCCATGGGCATCGCCGAGACGACGCCCGGCGTCGAGCGGGTCGTCAACCGGCTCGTGATCGAGGGTAACGCGCCGCAGGCAACGGGTGGCAGCCTGGCGATGCCGTCGTCGGCCTGGAATGCGGCGGGTGTGCCGCAGCCCGCCGCCCCGCCCCCGAAGAAAAATCCGCTCGCAGTGATGACCGGTGGGCTCCTGTTCGCCGGCGGTGACGCGTCTGAGGCGGCGGGAGGCCAGGTCCAGCTTGTCCGCGGCACGGCACCGGCTGGTCAGCCGCGGGGGCCGCGACCCATGCCCTACGGCACGCCTACGGGCCGGCCGATGAACCCCGGCCAGCAGCAGGATCCCCGGCACCGCGGGGCGATGCGGACCAACATGCAGGAGCCGATGACGCTCCCCGGCCCCGGCGGCTACGACTGCCCCGTGCAGGACGGCCAGATGGTGCCGGGCACGATGCGATACAGCGAAGGCGGTGCGGGCGGGCCCGGTGGCATGAGTGGCCCCGGTGGCATGGGCGGGCAGGGCGGCATGGGGCAAGGCGGCCCCGGCGGCCCCGGCGGAATGGGCGGCGGCGGTCCGATGGCGATGGGCGGCACGGGGGTCGGCATGCCGCCGGTACCGATGCGTGGCGATGGGCCGAACATGCCCAACTACGCCTGGCCGAGCTACGCCGCGTCGCCCAACTACGCCGCCGTGCAGTATCCGACGCAGTATTCGCCGACGGCCTGGCCGTACATCGGTCCGTTCTATCCCTACCCGCAGGTGCCGCTCGGCTGGCGGCG
>QWQL01000150.1 GCA_003670825.1 Planctomycetota bacterium | reverse complement strand
GGCACCAACACCTACGCCGCCGGCACGTCCATCACCGCCGGCACGCTCAAAGCCGGCAACTCGAACTCGTTCGGGAGCGGCTCCGTCACGCTTTCCGCGGGCGCCACCCTCGACCTCAATAGCCTCACGTTCGCCAACACGATCACCAACAACGGCGGCACGCTCGCCAACGCCGGCTCGTTCTCCGGCACGTCAAGCGTGAGTGGCACCGCCGACTACAGCGGCGCCGTCGGCGGCACCGTGGTCGTGGATGCGGGCGGCGTGGCGAACTTCAGCGGGTCGATCAACTCGCTTACTGTCTCGGCCGGCGGCCAGGCCAACCTCAACGACGGCTCGTCGCTGATTCAGGCCACGCTCACCAACGACGGCCTGCTCGTCGCCAACCGCTCGAGCGATACCACGTTCTCCACCGCGATCAGCGGGTCGGGCGCGTTCGAGAAGCTGGGTAGCGGCATCCTGACCGTCACCGGCAACAGCACCTACTCGGGCGCCACCACCGTGTCGGCCGGCAGGCTCAAGGTCAACGGCTCGCTCGGCTCGGGCGGCCTCTCCGTCGCCGCCTCGGCCTGGCTGATGGGCACCGGCACCGTCAATGGCCCCGTCACCGTCAGCGGCACCTTCGCTCCCGGCTCGAGCCCCGGCGTGATCACGCTCGGATCGCTCGTGCTCACGAGTACCAGCACCACCATCATCGAGGTGCTCGGGGCCACCCGCGGAACCTCCTACGACGGCATCGACATCGCCACCGCGAGCGGCCTCACGTATGGCGGCCTGCTCTCGTTTGAGTTCGGCGGCTCAGCGCTCGCCGACGGCACCTACGACATCTTCAACTTCGCCGGCACGAGCAGCGGGTCGTTCGCCAGCCTGGACTCGACGGGCTTCTACGCCGGCACCTGGACCAACAACTCAAATGGCAGCTTCACCCTCGTCAAGGAGGCCCAGACGCTCACCTTCTCCCAGTCCACGGGCGACATCATCGTCGTACCCGAGCCCGCGACCCTGGCCCTCGCCGCCGCCGAGGCCGCCGCCCTCGCTTGTGCCCTCCGCCGCCGCCGCTGAAAACCCGGGACGGGAGCGGGTTTCGCGACAGGCGACCTCGAAATCGGTGGCACACTCGGTAATCCAGGCCGACCCTGCGGCCTGACGAGGCCGCGGCCTTCGGGGGGTGCCGCGCCGCCCGGCAAAGCCCGATCAAGCGATGCCACCGTCCCGGTCGATCGCCTTGCAGCGGATCGTAATGACCGATCCGAACCATGCGGGGGCGGCACGAATGTCCAATGCGGCGCTGATGGTTTCCGGAACGTCGGCCGGCTCCCATGCCGCTGCCGCCCGTCCCAGGCCGGCCACCTTCCGGGCCCTCGGTGCGGCTGAACCGCCGGAGCGCATCGTGCTCGACGACGAGACGTTTCGCCGCGTCGAGATTCTCAAGCACGATTCGTGGGCAGCCACGGCAGTGTACCGCTCCGCCAGCCGCACCGCCAAGTGCAAGTTCAACCGCACGCAGCACATCGGCATCATCCCCATGGGGTGGCTCGGCCGAACACTCGCCGCCCGCGAGCGCTGGTTCATGAATCGCCTCGCCGGCATCGAGGGCATTCCAAGGTCGCTGGGCGACCTCCGCGTCGATGGCGCCCTGGTGGCCACGGCCATCGCCCACGAGTGGATCGAGGGGCATGCGCTCGCCGAAGGGGAGCATGTCGACGACTGGTTTTTCCCGCAGCTCGAGGCGATCCTCGACGAGGTCCACCGCCGAGGCGTCGCCCACGTCGACCTCCACAAGCGGGAGAACATCCTCGTCGACGACCACGGCCGTCCCTGCCTGATCGACTACCAGATCTCGTTCGGGATCCCGACGGAGAGCCGGCTCACGCGGGTGCTGCTCGGCGGGGTCCTCCGCCTGCTGCAGCGGTGCGACGACTACCACCTGCTCAAGCACCGCGTGAAGCACCGGCCCGACCAGGTCGGCCTGAGCCTGGGCGACATGCAGCGAATGCGGCCCTGGTGGATCCGTGCCCACCGCTGCGTGGCCATCCCCTTCCGCACCGTCCGCCGTCGGCTGCTCACAGCCCTCGGCATCCGCTCCAAGAGCGGCCACGCCTTCAGCGAGGCATTTCCCGAGATCGCCCACCGCCAGGCGGCGTGACGACCCTCGCGCCGCCACCGTACGAGCCCGCGGCCGGTCGCCTTCTACGGGCATGATCGCCGCCGAAACCCGCTCTGGCCCGGTTTAGACGCCCCAAACCGGCCTGCCGCCCGCCCCGGCGCCACCGCTACACTCCCGCCGCCATGAGGATCATTTCGCGATACGTGCTCTGGGAGTTGCTCCAGGTCTTCCTGGTGGCGCTTGCGGCGCTCACGATCTTCATGCTCGTCGTCGGCCTCGTCCGCGAAGCGCAGCAGCAGGGCCTGGGGCTTGTCCAGATCCTGATGCTGATCCCCTACGTGCTCCCCGAGGCGATGCGGTTCGCCGTGCCGGGCACGATGCTCTTCGCCGTGGCGAGTGTGTTTGGACGCATGTCGGCCAGCAACGAAGTGATCGCACTGAAGGCGGCGGGCATCTCGCCGGTGGCGATCATCTGGCCGGCGGCGGCCCTCGCGCTCGTCGTCAGCTTCGTGTCGGTGTGGCTCAACGACGTCGCCGTGTCGTGGGGCCGCGACGGCGTCCGCCGCGTCGTGGTCAGCAGCGTGGAGCAGATCATCTACGGCCGGCTCCGGCAGCAGCGGTCGTACAGCACCTCGCAGATCTCGATCAATGTGAAGGCGGTCGACGGCAAGCGACTGATCCGCCCCACGCTCTCGTTCCAGTCCGACTCCAACAGCCCGCCCGCGACCATCTCCGCGGCCGAGGCCGAACTCCGGGCCAATGCCGCCAACGGCACGCTCGTGGTCACCTTCCGCGACGGCACGCTCCACATGGGCGACTACACGGCCTCGTTTCCCGACACGATCGTCCGCGAGGTGCCGCTCGACGCGGTCAGCCGCAAAAACACCACGTCGACGAGCCCCTCCGAGATCGCCATGGCCCAGTTCGCCACGGCCCGGGTGGACCAGACGAAGAAGATCGACCGCATCGAGCAGCTCGCGGCGGGCAAGGTGGCGATGGGCATCCTCACGGGGAGAACGGAAACGACGGCCCCCCACTTCATCGCCTACGAGCACGAACTCCTCAAACACGAGCGGAACCGGCTCCACCGGATCATCATGGAGCCGTGGCGTCGCTGGGCCAACGGCTTCAGCTGCCTGTGCTTCGTGCTCGTCGGAGCGCCGATGGCGATCCGGATGCGAAACAGCGACTTCCTGACCAGCTTCTTCCTCTGCTTTCTCCCGATCCTGATCGTCTACTACCCCGTGTTCATGATCGGCGTCGATCAGGCGAAGCGTGGCTCTGTGCCTCCCGTCGCGGTCTGGACAGGCAACCTGCTGATCACGCTCTGGGGCTGGTGGCTTCTCCGCCGGGTCGTGCGGCAGTGAGCCCGCGGGTGTTGCGGCCCGGGAGAGCCCGGTCACGCCGTGACCGGAAAAGGCCAGCATGTCACGGCGCGACGGAACTTCGTGTGGCTCCTGGAGGAGGCTCGGCGTGTGGCAGGAATGCCGCTGCCGGACTCCGCCTATCATCTCCGCCGGTCGCCGGCCGCCGGCAGGGAAAGCATCCGGACGAACAGCCCGCCGGAAACCCTTTATCGACATGTCGTGATCTTCCGATATGATTGGAGCGCGACGGAGATGCCGTCGCGGCCCCCAACTCCGAGCCACGCTGTCATGGTCGACACGAACCGAAAAATCGCCCGCCCGCCCAAGCTCACGAGCCTCAAGAGCCTGGGGCGGGCGGCCGAATGCCTGAAGACCCTCGCCCATCCCCACCGGCTGCGGATCGTGCAGATGCTGCTTGGCGGCCGCTACACGGTGGGCGAGCTGGCGGAGGCCTGCGAAATCCCGAGCCACATGGCGTCTGAGCACCTGCGGCTCATGCAGCGGTGCGGCTTCCTCGACATGGAGAAGGAGGGGCGGTGTGTCTACTACAACGTTGCCGAGCCCCATCTCGCCAGCATCATGGCCTGCATCGAGGCCCGCTTCGGCAGCTCAAAGCAGTCGCGAACCGGTGTTTCCGCCTAGGAGTTTCTTGCCGACGATTTCGCCCCGTGCGTGCCATCACATATCGACCGCTCTCGATACGTCGACTCATAGTTTCTGTGCCCGAACCCCGGAGGATATTCCCATGGTCGCCACAATTTCACCCACCACGCTCGCCGATCTCCGCCGCCAGGACAACAAACTGACGCTCATCGACGTTCGCACACCCGCCGAGTTCGGCGAGGTGCACGTCGATTTCGCCCACAACATCCCGCTCGACCGGCTCGACCTACAGGCCGTGAAGTCGGTAGCCGGCGCCGGGACCGTCTACTTCGTCTGCAAGTCGGGCACCCGCAGCCAGAAGGCCTGCGAAAAGCTGCTGGCCGCGGGCCTCAAGGACGTGGTCAGCGTCGAGGGGGGCACGGTCGCCTGCGAGGCCGCTGGTGTGCCGGTCGTCCGCGGCCGCAAGGTGATGTCGCTCGAACGGCAGGTGCGGATCGCCGCCGGGGCGCTCGTGGCCATCGGTGCGGCACTGGCCGCCTTCGGCCCCGACGCGCCGGTCAACTGGAAGGCGATCGGCGCGGGCCTGGCTGGCTTCGTGGGCTGCGGCCTCGTGTTCGCCGGGATCACCGACACCTGTGGCATGGCGATGCTGATCGCTCGGATGCCGTGGAACCAGGTGTCGGGTGGGGCCTGTCGCACGGCCACCACCTGCTCGCGAGCCATCTTCATCGGGCTGGTGCTCGGTGCGGCTTCCGGCACCGCGGTCGCCGAGCACACGAAAGACTCGCTCGATGTCGTGAAGCAGGCCGTCGCCCAGCAGAAGGCCGTGATCATCGACGTGCGTGAGCCCGACGAATGGGCGGAGGGGCATCTGGCCGGCGCCGGCCTGCTTCCCTTGAGCGTGCTCGAGCGCGGCGTGCCCCCGCAGGAGCTCGCCAAGATTCTGCCCAAGGACAAGATCATCTACTGCTACTGCCTCGCCGGCGGCCGCTGCGCCGAAGCTGCCTCGATGCTCAGGCCGCTCGGATACGACGTCCGGGCGCTCAAGTCCGGCTATCCGCAGCTCGTGAAGGCTGGCTTCCCCGCCGTCGTCGGTAAGTGACGAGCCGGTTCCCCATTCCCACATCATCACCGGAGACATCGCCATCAAGATCCAGCAGTACTACCTCGCCTGCCTGTCGCATGCGTCGAGTGGAAAAGGTGTCAGCCACGAATGGCACGAAGTTAAGGCTTTAGTCTTTGGTCTGAAAGGGCTTGCGTCAACTCGGCGCGTGGTTTGGTCATGAGCGGGTAG
>QWQL01000080.1 GCA_003670825.1 Planctomycetota bacterium | reverse complement strand
CTACGACCTCCGCAGGCCGATCCTGCGCCTCGATGCAATCCACCAGTACGACTGCTACGTGCCGCTCGTCCCCGAACTGGAAAAGCGACACACGTGGGGTCAGGCGGTCGACGTCGTGCTCGAGTCGCTGGCCCCGCTGGGGGGCGACTACGTCACGCGGCTCGAAGGGGGGCTACGAGGCCGCTGGTGCGACCGCTATCCCAACACCGGGAAACGGTCGGGGGCCTTCAGTTCCGGCACCTACGATTCCGATCCCTACATCCTCATGAACTTCCAGGAGGATGCGATCGAGCACGTCTTCACGCTCACGCACGAGGCCGGCCACTCGATGCACACGCGGTTCTCGGCGGAGGCCCAGCCCTACCAGTATTCCAGCTACACGATTTTCGTCGCCGAGGTGGCGAGCACCTTCAACGAGCAGCTCCTTACCAGGCTGCTGATTGAGCGGGCGTCGTCGCCGAAGGAACGGGCCGCGATCATCGCCCGCGAGATCGACTCGATCCGAAACACGATTGTGCGGCAGACGATGTTCGCCGAGTTCGAGCGGCAGAGCCACGCCTCCGCCGAGGCTGGTGAGCCGCTCACCCTCGAGCGAATCCGCGGGATCTACCGCGAACTGCTCGACGCCTACTTCGGGCCTGATTTCACGATCGATCGCGATTTGGAGCTGGAGTGTCTCCGCATCCCCCACTTCTACAACGCCTTCTACGTCTACAAGTATGCGACCGGCCTCGCGGCGGCGATCACGCTGGCGAAGAAGGTGGCCGACGGTGAGCCCGGTGCCCTCGACCGCTATCTCGGGTTCCTGCGGGGGGGCTCGTCGAAGTGGCCGCTCGACCTGCTCCGTGATGCCGGTGTCGATCTCGAGAAGCCCGAGCCCGTGGCCACCGCGCTGACCCGCTTCGGTGAACTCGTCGACGAACTCGGCACGCTGCTCTAGACCGGATCCAAGTTATGTGGAGCGCCGTCTACGTAAGCAAGGGCGGGTAGGCGAGGGGGTCGGCGAACGCTCGCGGAGCCTTGGGCGTATCCTCGCCCGGGTGACGCGACTTTTGCCGCCCCCGAGCCGGCGATCCACGTAAACCGAATGCGCTCTAGACCGCATCCAAGTTATGTGGAGCGTCCGGCGGCGGGGCACGGGCGACCCCTCGCTGCCGTCACTCCCCGCCGCGGGCGAGTTCCACCAGGGGCCTCACCATGGCGCCCGTCCCGCCGCCGTCGGTCCACGGCCGCGACTTTTCGGAGAAGGCCGGGCCGGCGATGTCGACGTGGGTCCAGGGGATGCCTCCCACGAACCGCTCCAGGAACTTGGCGGCGGTGATCGCGCCCCCCCAGCGGCCGTCGCCGACGTTCTTGATATCGGCCACCTCGCTTTTGATCTGCTCGTCGTAGTCCGGGTACATCGGGAGTTGCCAGACCGGCTCGCCGACAGCCCGGGCGGCGGCCGCCAGCGCGTCGCAGCAGGATTGGTCGTTGGTGAACAGGCCCGCCACGTCCTGACCGAGCGCCACAACGCAGGCCCCGGTAAGGGTGGCGAGGTCGATGATTCGGTGAGGCTGCTCCCCGCGAATCACGTCGAGCACGTCGGCCAGCACGATCCGCCCCTCGGCGTCGGTGTTGTGGACTTCGATCGTCGTGCCGCTGCGGGCTC
Source organism: Planctomycetota bacterium (assembly GCA_003670825.1). Taxonomy (GTDB): domain Bacteria; phylum Planctomycetota; class Planctomycetia; order Pirellulales; family UBA1268; genus QWPN01. The sequence goes on along the minus strand of QWQL01000080.1, from coordinate 3,722 downwards.
TGATCACGTCGCCGAGTTTGTAGGCGGCAGGGCCGGTCATGTTCTCCACCAGACCGATGCCGATCACGAGGTTGATCGGCAGGCGGAGCGACGCGATCGTGGCCGCAGCGGCGAGCACGGCGGCGGCCCCTGACATGTCGCACTTCATCGTCAGCATGCCGTCGGAGGGCTTGAGCGATAGCCCGCCCGAATCGAAGGTCACGCCCTTGCCAACCAGGGCGAGGTGGGGCGCATCTGCCGCCGCCGGCTGGCCCGGCCCGGTTCTGCCGGCGCCGCGGTAGCGGAGGATCACCAACCGGGGTGGCCGGATACTGCCCCGGCCCACGGCGAGGATCCCGTTGCAGCGTTCGCGAACGAGACGGTCTTCATCCCAGATCTCGATGTCGAGGCCCGTGCGTCCGGCGACGGTTGCGCACTCGTCCGCGAACGACTGCGGATAGAGATCGTCGGGCGCCATGTTGACCAGCCGGCGGGCGAGATTGACGCCCTCGGCGATCAGGCGGCCGCGATCGACGGCCTCGACCGGCGCGGCGGTCCAGATCGTGGTGCCGAATCGTGTCCGCTTCGGCTCGGCACGATACAGGTCTTGCCCGACCATGCCGACGGCGGCCCCGGCCACGGCCTGTTCGACCTGCTTGGTGGTCCACGAGCCATCGGCGACGAACACGACGCGGCTGCGGGGCCGGCTGGCGAGGTGCCTCGCGGCGGTGGCCGCGGCGCGGTAGACGACGCCCGCGGTCAGGTCCTCCCGCTTGCCCAGTCCGACCACGAGCAACTGACCCGCCCTGAGCCCGGGAGCGGCCAGCAGGGGCACGCATTCGTAGCGGCGGCCAGACAGTTCGCCCGCGGCCGCGAGCCGGGTCAACATGCCGCCGGTGGCGGCGTCGAGCTCCGCCGCGGCGCCGCTGTTCACTCCCCCCTCGGGCAGAAAGACCACGACGGCGTCGGCGTCGATGGAGTGGGGGCGGGCGGTCGGCTCGCAGACGATGCCCGCCGAACCCGTGGGGGGCAGAAACTCGCGGGTCATGCTCGGTGCTCCGGTGTTCGATACTTCCGCACAGGCGGGAGGCCTGGTGTTGTACCCGTTTTTACGGTGCGGCGCAGGGCTCCTGAATCCACGGTGCCAGCAGGGTGAGGAGCACGGGGAGCACGACGAGGTTACCGACGAGACCTCCGAGCAGGGTGAGGCAGGACAGCCAGCCGAAGGAGACCGTGGGCATGAAGCCGCTCGTCGTCAGGGCAAGAAAGCCGATGGCCAGCGCCAGCGTCGAGAAGATCATCGCCCGCCCGGCCGTCTGATGGGCGGTTTCGAGGGCCGCCTCGTGCGAGCCCTCCGCCAGCCGCCGACGGAAGGCAGCGATGTAGTGGATCGAACTGTCCACTGAGAGGCCCATTGATACCGCAGCGATCATCGCCGTACCCATGTTGATTGGTTCGCCCGCCCAGCCAAGCAGGCCGAGCACGACGAAGATCGGCAGCCCGTTGGGCACCAGCGCGATAGCCGCAAGTGGAATGCTGCGAAATCCGATGGCCAACACGGCGAAAATGCCCGCGGCCGCGATCAGAAAGGTGAGCCACTGGTCGGAGAGCAGCCGGTCGACGAGTTGCGAGAGGAGCACGAAGAAGCCGGTCACCTCCGCGGCCCGACGTCCGTCGGTGGCGGGATACTCCTCGTCGGCGATCCGGCGGACCTGCCCGATGATCGCCCGCTTGGACTCGGCAGGCTGCCGCTCCCTCGCTCGGAGCATCACCCGCAGCCAGCTGGTGTCGTCTCGGGGGTCGCGGCCGACGAGCGAACGCACGAAGGCCGGCTGCTGGTCGTTCTCCTGCCGGAGCATCGCGTTCACGGTGAGCGCCTGGAGCCTGCGGGGCAGCAGTGGAGCGGCGGAGAGCACGTCGGCGACGCTCATCACCTTCGTGAGCGCCGGCGTCTCGATGCCGTCTGGGCCCGATACCGTGACTTCGCGACGCAGCCGCTCGGCGAGATGCGCGACCGCATCGAGCTGGGCGGCATTGATCGGCTCGGTCGCGGGCACGAGGACGTCCCAGACGCCCGCCCCGCCAAGCCGCGATTCGACCATTTCATACGAGGCCACTGTGGGGCTCGTGTCGCTGAAGTTCTTCGTGAAATCGGTCTCGACGGTGAGCCACCGCATGCCCGTCATGCAGGCGATTGTCACCGCCGCGGAGGCCGCCAGGATCGGGAGCGGATGCCGGATGATTCGCCGCGCCAGCCCGTCGAGTCCCCGCTGGAGAGCCGCCTCACCCCAGGCCATGTGGGGATCCTGGTCGAAGCGGCCGGCCAGCGCCAGGAAAGGCATCACGAGGCCCACCGCGACGAGCACCATCACGGCACCGATCGACGTCATGATGCCGAAGTCGTGGACCGGCCCCACGCTGCTGGCCATGAGCGAACCGAAGCCGATCACGTCGGTGGCGATGGCGCCGGCCACCGGCCAGAGCAGCGTGGCGATCGCCGACCGCAGGGCGTCATCGGCGGCCGCGCCCTCTCCACGCAGCCGCCGGTACTCGACGATCACGTGCGTCACGGTGCCGATGCCGACCACGGTGACCATCGCCGAGAGCATCGTCGAGACCATGGTGAGCTTGAGTCCGGCGACGGCCAGCAGGCCGCGGGTGGACCAGAGCGCGAGGAGCACCACCGCGAGGGGCACCACCAGCCAGCGGAGGCTGCGGAAGCAGGCGAGCAGGACAGCACCGGCGAGCAGGCCGCTGAGCGTGCCGAGCAGGTTGCCGTCGCGTTCGAGCATCGCAAAGCCGTCCCGCAGCATCGCCGGTTCCCCGGCGAGCGTGCCCATGGGCAGGGCTGTCATCCGCGCCCGTAACTGGTCGATCGTGCCGGCGCGGGAGACAGCCTGTGCCCGCTGCGTGGTGGCGCTGGCCGGCGGCGGTTTGAGCGCGCAGGCGATGCCGGCAGTCCGATGGTCGGCCCCGACGACGTAGCCCTCGAAGAGCGTCACCAGCCGGCGGGCCCAGCCCGCGGCCAGGCCGCTTTCGAGATCGATGATCGAGTCGCCCAGCGGTGTGCTCGCCAGGCTCGTCACGGAGGCGACCCCCGGGAAGGCGGCCAGCTCGGTGGCCAGCGCCCGCAGCCGGGCGATGCCTTCGGGCGTGAACAGGTCGGCGTCGTCGTAGGCCGCGAGCACCACCTCGCTCGACCCGAAGGCGCGGGTCATCCGCTCGTATGGAGGCAGCGCCGGATCTCTCCGATCGAACATCGTGTCGATCGATTTGGAGAACTCCAGATGCCGGGCCCGCTCCACCGATCCGACGGCGATCACCGTGGCCGCGAGGGCGAGCCACATGCGGTGGCGGACCAGAAACACTGCGATCCGCGTGGCGATCGGGGAACCCACGGGAAGCTGGGGGGAACGGCGGGGCTGCGAGGAGGCTGACAAGATCGGCGACTCGCTCGGGCGGCGGGGGGTGGGTGATGAGCCCGCGGAGCGACGTCAATCTTACCGGCCCTGCCAGGATGGCCGGGCATTTTGCCGGGACCACCGCGACGCGGATCACCAGGACTGCTCGTTTCTCCCCAATGCCGGTGGCCAGCGTCGACCGGATGGCCAGCCGCAGGAGCGCGTCCGCCGGCCGTTCGGGGCCGCCGCTAACCCGCCGCTCTGCCGCCACTTGCGGCCGGTTCGTGGCGGCCGCGATGCCTTGACCCACGCTTGCCGCCGCTCCTATAAACCCGTGGTTTT
>QWQL01000160.1 GCA_003670825.1 Planctomycetota bacterium | reverse complement strand
TTGCCGAGCGACTCCCAGAAGAGCGTGTGGTTGGCATGGCCACCGCCGTTGTTTCGCACGACCGTGCGGATTCCCTCCGGAACCTTTTCGAGGTCGGCGATCAGCTTCTCCACCGGCAGGGCGGCCAGGTCGGCGTGGCCCTCGAGCGCCTTGTTGACGTTGGTCACGTAGGCGGCGTGGTGCTTGTCGTGGTGGATCTCCATCGTGCGGGCGTCGATGTAGGGCTCCATCGCGTCGAAGGCGTAGGGCAGGGCGGGCAGCGTGTAGGCCATGACAGTTCTCCGGAAGGGGTGCTTTGGTTCGAGTGGCCCGGATCGTAGCTGACCCGGTGCGGCCCGGCAAATCAGCGGCCTGCAACGACCTTGAGGGTCGCCGCGGTTGGAGGGGAGGTGCTCAGGGCACCGACCGTGCCGAACCTGCACGGCGTGCTTTCTCTCCCGTCGCCGCATCGCCCGCTGAATGCCCCCGGCCCTCACGGTCGAATCAACCATCCGTGGGTCGAGGCGACGCCGCAAGGCTGCCGCCACCGGTCTGCCCCGGGGATGCCGAGCATCCCACCCCGGCAAGGATTGCCGGTCCGATTCAGTCCTCGAATGGATTCGAGCGTCGTCATGTCTCTCAATGCGAACCAGCGCCGCGACCAGCGGCGGCGCCTCGTCCTTTCCTGGAAACGCACCGCGAACCCAGGTGAAGCCGTCCCGGCTGAATCGCCGCGAGCGATGGCGGCCTACGATCCGGAGGCGATCCCTGAAAACCAGCGCGGGCCGGCCACGCTCCTGCCGACGGGCCTCGGTGGCCTGACGCTCGCGATCCTCGCGATCGTGCTGCCGCTCGTGGCGACGCTCGTCGTGGCTTCCAGCGGGCAGCTCTTTGGCCGCGACCTGTTCGCGGGTGGCGGCCGGTTCGCCCGCACGCTGGCCGCCGCGGCTGCAGTGTTTGATTCCCGCGGCGTCGCCTCGCTCCAGGTCTGGCTCGCGCAGACCTTTCTCATGGCGGCGGCCAGCGTTGCTCTGATCGTGCGGCTGATGCGGCGACACCGCCGCGACGACTACAAGGGGCGGTTTCGGGCCTGGGGCTGGATGGCGGCCCTGCTGCTGCTGACCGCCTGCGCCGGCGTCGCGCCGCTTGGCCGGCTCGTGGGAGCGGCGCTGGCTGATGCAACGGGTGTGGCGTTTGGGCCTGACGGCATCGGCTGGTGGCTGGCGGTCTCGACGACGGCCTTCCTGGCCGTGTCGCTCTGGGCGGTGGTGCCGCTTCACGAACGGTTGGCGACGGCGACCTGGCTCGGTCTCGCTCTGATTGCCTGGGGTGGGGCGGCAGCGGGCACGTGGCTGGCGGCTGGCCACGAGCGGGCCGAGGTCGCAGGTCTGGCGGCCTGGTCGCTGGGCGCTGCCTTCGCGCTGATCGCGATGCTCGCGGCCGCCCGGTCGGTGATCCGCGAGGTCCGCGGTCAATGCGGTCGTCCGGCGAAGCCGAAGGCCGAGCGGGTGAAGGTCGAGAAGCTGAAGCCAGCGGTGCGGCCGGCTGAAGACGACGAGGCCGACGCGTCGGCGTTCGAGTCGGAGGCCGCGGCCGACGACTCCGACACGGCCTACATCGACGGCTCGGACCACGAGCAGCGGCACCTCTCCAAGGCCGAACGCAAGCGGCTCAAAAAACTGGCCCGCATGAACGGGGCCGCGGCGTGACGGTCGACCGGGCCCGGCGGCCGCGCCGCCGGGGTCGGTTGACGCCCGTGACCGCGATGCGAGACAACGGCTTGCCCCGCCCCGCCTCGGAGCCCCTCGAGCCATGACCGTTCGCACCCGTTTCGCCCCCAGCCCCACCGGATACCTGCACATCGGCGGCGTCCGCACGGCGCTGTTCAATTGGCTCTTCGCCCGGCAGCGGGGCGGTCAGTTCATCCTGCGGATCGACGACACCGACGCCGAGCGGAACATCGACCACGCGCTCGAGCCGATCCTCGCGGGACTGACGTGGCTCGGGATCGACTGGGACGAGGGGCCGGGCGTGGGCGGCCCGCATGCACCGTACTACCAGTCGCAGCGGGCTGCGGGCCACAAGGCCGCCGCCGCCACGCTCCTCGCGTCCGGGCATGCCTACCGCGACTTCGCGCGGCCCGAGGAACTCGACGAAGAACGCAAGGCGGCTCAGGCCGCCGGCAAGCCGTTTCTCTACAGCCGCCGGTTCGCCGCCTTCGACGACGCCACCGCCCAGCGGTTCGAGGCCGAGGGCCGGCCGAGCGTGGTTCGCCTGAAGATGCCCCGCGAGGGTTCGCTCGTGATCGATGACAAGGTCCGCGGCCGGGTGGAGTTTGCCTGGGAACGCGAGCAGGACCACGTGATCCAGCGGGCCGACGGCTCCTGCCTCTACCACCTCGCGAGCGTTGTGGACGACCACGACCTCGCGATCACGCACGTGATCCGGGCCGAGGAGCATCTCTCCAACACGCCGCGGCAGGCGTTCATCGCGCTGTCGCTCGGCTACGAACTGCCGACCTACGCGCATCTGCCGCTCGTGGCCGAGCCCGGAAGCCGCACAAAGCTCTCCAAGCGGAAGCTCGCCCAGTACCTCAAGAACGCCGACTTCAAGCAGGTGATGGACCACGGGCTGAAGATCGCCGACCGCGTGGGCCTGAAGGCCGAGGCCGACACCTTCAATCCGGTGATCGTTGATTTCTACCGCGAGGTCGGCTACCTGCCCTGGGCGATCGACAACTACCTGGCGCTGCTCGGCTGGTCGTACGATGACAAGACGGAGTTTTTCTCGCGCGACGAGCTCGTGAAGCAGTTCACGCTGGAGCGGATCAACTCCTCGCCGGCGAGCTTCGATTCCAAGAAGCTCTGGGCGGTGCAGGATCACTACATGTCGGCGCTCGCCACCGACGAGAAGCTCGCGATGATGATGCCCTTCCTCGTGAGGGCGAAGCTCGTGGCCGACCCGCCGCCGGCCGCGGCGCTGGCGACGGTGCGGAAGGTGATCGAGGCCTCGGGCGACCGGCTCAAGGTGGCCGGCGACATCCTCGCCTACGCCGACTTCTTCCTCGTGGCCGAGCCACCGATGGACGAGGCCGCGGTGAAGCAGCGGCTAGGGAAGCCCGGGACGGGCGCCCTGCTCGAGGCCTATGCGCGGGCGCTCGAGGCCGCGGAGCCCTTCGAAACGGTGACACTCGAAGCCGCGCTCAAGCAGGTGGTGGAGGCGGCGGGCGTGAAGGTGGGCGACCTCGTGCACGCCGTCCGCGTGGCGGTGACGGGCAAGACGGTGGGCCCTGGGCTCTACGACTGCCTGGCCATCCTCGGCCGCGAGCAGTCGCGCGCCCGGATCACGCGGGCGGTGCCGATGTGCGGCTGACGAAACCGCGCCGTCGGCTTTCACGAAAAGGTTCGCCACGGCGGTGCCGCGTGTCGCTTGCGACCGCGGTCAGCCTCGGGATCGTCGAGCAGACTCTGGAGACGCTCCCGGAGCGGTTCAGGGAAGCGGGCCGGCCAGGTGGCGTCGATCATCGCCGGCAGGTCGGCTCACGCCGTCGACACAACTCAGCGGCCTGTTCATGGGGCCAGAGGGTCGCGGAGGCCGGCGGTCTTGACGCTCTCGATCATCTTCCGACGAGCCGCCCAGGCTGAGGCCCGATTGAAGGCCAACGCCATGATGGCCGAGCCGGCTGCGTAGACCAGCGGCGTCGAGCCGTACGCGGCGTCTTTTGGATTGTAGGCGACCATGAAAAACAAGACGACCGCCGTCACACACGTCAGCGACAGACCGGTGAACACAACGCTCCAGGCATCCCACGTCATGACGAAACTCCCTATTGTTCATCGAACTTGAAGCCATGAGCCTACACGCTGCCGTCGCGCTGCGACGGCGGATTACGGGCGGTCATCCCTGAACCGATATTCCACACTCTGATACCAGTCGTTCCGCCGTGGCGAGGGCTCTCCGGGCCGAGTCATCAAGCTGTGTCGACCGATTTCTGCCGGCAGGCGCGAGCATGGCGAGGGTGAAGAGCCTGAGCTTCCCGAGCGTCGAGACCCGAGCCCGCTCGTGGAGAACCTGACAATCCCGCTGTCGGATTCGGGATCCAATTCCATGGTAGATCCTCGCCGCCGCCCGGACGGCCAGGCGGGAATCAGGGTCGAGCCCGCCGATGCCCGCCTCCCCGGCCGCGTAGTAGCCGTCGGCGACGTCGAGGATTGTCCGCACGCCCTGCCGCACCTGCTGGGGGTCGGGTGGCCCGCCGCCAGGCCGCAGCCCGTCGGTCCATTCCACCGGCAGGTAGCAGCGATTCCGCCGCCAGTCTTCCGCCACATCGCGGGCGATGTTGGTCAGTTGCATGCCCATGCCGAGCGCCGCGGCGCGGGGGAGATCACGGCGATCCTCGAGGCCCAGGATCGGACACAACAGCAGGCCGACCGCCCCGGCGACCTGAAAGCTATAGCGCACGAGGTCCTCCTCGTGGAAGCCAGCCGCCGGCGTGAGGTCCGACCGCATTCCATCGAGCAGGGCCAGAGCCGCCTCGAGCGGCAGGTCGTGCCGGCCGATGAGCTCCGCCAGCCAGCGGCTCTCGGCGGCGACCGGGCCTTCGCCGCCGGCGATCCGCCGCACGTCCTCAGTGGCCAGGTCGACGAACTCAAGCGCCGCCTGTGGCGAGGCGGCGGCATCCACGCCGTCGTCGCACCACCGACACCAGGCATAGAGACGCTCGACGTCTCCGCGTTTCGCAGCGGGTAGCAGCCGGCTGGCAAATGAGAACGAGCGGCTGTGCCGCCGGATCGACTCCCCCGCCGCCGGGCCGCTAGCTGCTGACGACATAGAAGTCGACCGCGATCGTGTCGCAGGTGGCCTTGGCCGAGTTGACGACGCCCGGCACACCGGCCCCAGGATGGGTGCCCGCCCCGACGAGGTACAGCCCGGGGATGTCTGGATCGCGGTTGTGCGGGCGGAAGTAGGCGGACTGCGTGAGTGTTGGGGCGACCGAGAAGGCGGAGCCGTGATACGCGCTGAACCGGCCGGCGAAGTCGGCGGGCGTGAAGTGCCGCCGGGTCACGATCGCTTCGCGGACGCCCGGCAGGTACGGCTCGAGCGATGTGAGAATGGCATCGGCGTAGGGGGTGGCTACCGCCTCCCAATCGATCGCCGCGTTTCCCAGGTGAGGCACGGGGCTGAGCACATAAAACGACTCGCCTCCGGCCGGGGCCATACCCGGGTCGGTGATCGTGGGGGCGTGGAGATAGAGGCTGAAGTCGTGGGGCAGGCGATGGCCGTGAAAGATGTCCTGCAAGAGACCCCGAAACCGCGACGCAAACAGGATCGTGTGGTGAGCCAGGTTCGGATACCGCCGGTTCGTGCCGAAGTAGAGCACGAACAACGACATCGACCAGG
>QWQL01000136.1 GCA_003670825.1 Planctomycetota bacterium | reverse complement strand
CGCCCACCACAGCCACCCTTGACTGCCGGTGTAGCCTCACGAGTTGACTTTGTTCAACCCGTTTTCAAGGAGGCTTTTCATGGCGCAGCAGCTCAATCAGGCTAAGTCGAGTGAGTGGCACAAGCGGCTACGGCGTTTTGAGGGGTGCGACGTAACAGTCGCGCGGTTCTGCGCCCGAGAGCGGGTGACGGAGCCGGCGTTCTGGTACTGGCGACGGAAGTGTGCCGACATCCGCACTGCCCCTCAATCATCGCCGCGAGCCTTCGCGCCGGTCGACATCATCGGCGGCCGATCGGTATCGCTCCGCTTCCCCGCAGGCGCCGTGCTCGAGCTCCCGGATGATCGGCCCGATCTCATTCGGGTTGCCATCGAAGCACTTTCGGGAGTGCCGCAGTCATGCTGAGCATCGCGCCGGCCCCGACGATCTATCTCCACACCGGCTCGACCGACATGCGGAAGAGTTTTGATGGCTTGTCGGGCATCATCCGTGGCACCTTTGATGCTGATCCGTGCGACGGCAGTCTGTTTCTGTTCGTCAACAAGCGACGTGACCGCATCAAAGCACTCTGGTGGGACGGTGATGGCTACGTCCTCTGGTACAAGCGACTCGAAGAGGGAACGTTTGAGACACTCGCATCGCGGAATGGTGAAGAGCGAGTGCGCATCGACTCGACCCAGCTCGCGATGATCCTCGGTGGTGTTCGTCTTGAGAGTGTGCGCCGACGCAAGCGCATGCATCGCGCAATCTGATTGAAGTTATCACTCGTTTGGCACGCGATTATTTTTTGCACGCGATCAAATCTGCTCTTGCAAAGAGTGGTCTACTTTGCATGATGCAAGCATGTCATCAACGGTCGCATATCCAGACGACGTCGGGGCCTGCCAAAGGCTGCTCCGCGAGCGCGACGAAGTCATCGCGGAGTGCCGTATAGCGATCGCGGCGCACGTTGCCCTCGTCGACCAGCAGAGTCGGCAGCTCGAAGAGCAGAAGGCCGCGCTCGCGAAGGTCACGGCCGAACGAGACCTCGCTCTGCAGCGTGCCTTCCGCAAGAAGATCGAGCGATATCTCAACGACCCAAAGCAGTTCGTCATCGACTTCGGCGATTCCCCTGACATCGTCGACGCGGCTGAAGGGATTGCCGATGCAGCCGAAGAGCAGATCGGGAGCTACACGCGACGAAAGAAAAAGGATCGCAAGCCCCGCAATGAACAGCTACCGGCGCACCTGCCTCGCTACGAAGTGACGCTCGAAGTTCCAGAGGCTCAAAAGTTCTGCCCCGATCATGGCGAGCGCGATCTCATCGGCTACGATCGTCTCGAAACGCTTGAGATCATCCCGATTTCACTTCGCGTACGGGTCACCCTCGTCCCGAAACTCGCATGCTCAAAGTCTCCCCACTGTGGCGTGGTCGAAGCACCTCGGCCGGCCGGGCTCGTCGAAGGCAACAAGTTCGACACGAGTGTGGCCGCCGAGATTGCGGTCGCGAAGTACGGCTATCACCAGCCGATCCATCGCCAGCAGGATCTCTTTGCGTCGTGCGGCTGGACACCCTCCCGAAGCACGCTCCTCAATATCCAGCAGGCTGCGGCGAATCTCATTCGTCCGTTTATCGAGCACCTCCGGGAGGTGGTGCGGGCCGGACCGATTATCGCCACCGATGACACGACGGTCACCCTCGTCGTGCAAGACTCACCGCTCTTATCCGCCCCCGATAATCCAAAGAACGTCCGCGCCCGCGAGGTGATCGCGGAAGCGCAGGCGGAGCATCGTGGCAGCATTACAGCGCGGATGTGGGCGTACCGGAGCATCACTCAGCCGATCAACGTCTTCGACTTCACCGTGAGCCGGCACAGAGACGGTCCAGAGCTGTTCCTCGGCGGCTTCACCGGCAGCCTCATGGCGGATTGCTACTCGGGTTACGAGGCGGTCCGCACGCGAAGCGACGGGAAGATTATTCGTGCTGCGTGTGTCGCGCACGCCAGAAGGAAGGTCTTCGAAGCCAGGAGCAACCATCCGGTGCACGCGGCTGTGCTGTTGGCGATGTTCCAGGAGCTCTACGACATTGAAGACCGTGCGAAGGCCATGACAGCAGATGAGCGTCGTGCACTTCGGCAGGCCGAGGCACGGCCGATCTGGGAACGCATCGGAGGGTATCTGGTGAGCGAAGCGGTCTCGGGAGTAATGCCGAAGGAGTCATTCGGCAAGGCAGTCACCTACCTACGGAATCAGTTTGAGCACCTGCGCGTGTATCTCGCTGATGGCCTCATGCCGATTGACAACAACGAGACTGAGCAACTCATGAAGCAGGTGGCCTTGGGCAGAAAGAACTGGCTTTTTATCGGAAGTGTGGATGCGGGCTATCGCGCTGCGGATCTCATGACGCTCGTGAGCAGTGCGATTCGCAACGACCTCGATGTGTTCGCCTACGTGAAAGACGTGCTCGATAAGCTCTTGGCTGGCGAGACGGCCTATGAGGCCCTTCGACCCGATGTCTGGAAGCAATCGCACCCCGAGTCCATACGGACTTACAGGGTTGAGGAGCGGCTGGCTCGCGCCGATGCAAAAATCGTCAAGCGAGCCAAGCGGCGGGCTGCCGCGAGCCGCTGATCTGGCACGCTAAAGCGAAAAAAGCTCCGCGAGGCATATGGGCGTGGTGGGCGCACACACCGCGAGAGCACGAGGTTTCCGTACCCGCCGTCGGCAACCGCAACGGTCGGCTGAAAGACGGCATGGCAGCGGAAGTAGCGGGCGAGGAGCCGCGGCTGGTCGTGGTGCTGGCTGCGGCGAACGTGGCGGTCGACCTCCTGCAGGCAGATCAGGTCTGGGTTTTCCGCCTCGATGCAGGTGATGATTCGATCGAGCGAATACCGGCGGTCGCGGCCCCCGATTCCCTTGTGAATGTTCCAACTGAGCAGCCGCATCAGCCGCCAAGCTCCTGCCGTCGCCGCACGAAGTAGCGCTGCACCCGGGCCGCGCAGGGCCGGCCATCACCGCTGCGGACGCCGCAGGCTGCGTCGGCAGCGGCCGACGACCGCACCACGTCACGGATCCGGGTGAGATCACCCGACACGACCGCCTCGTCCACATCGTCGGCCGTGAGCCCGTGGCAGTTACAGAGGGGCCCGGTCGGGTCTTTCGGCCAGAACAGCCCCTGGGCCTCGGCCACGGGGATGGTGCGCTCGAAGAGGTCGAAGTACGCCACCGGGCAGGTGTCGGTTTCGCAAAACGAACCCGGTTCGGCGAGCGACTCGGCCAAAGCCACATGAGCGGCGAGTGTCTCGGCGGCAACTACGACGCCGACTGCCCCGCAGCCCGGGCACCGCGGGGGAGCATTCGAGTCAGGTTCCTTACAGAAGGCCTTGTTCACAATGCCGATTGTACCGGGCCGTGGGCCCGCTGTTTTCGCTGCATCCGGAAACTCTCCTGGGCCGGGTCTTCGTCTGGTGACTCAGCTCAACGTGACCGCGAGGGGCTGCCCGTGCCCTGCCGCCGGGCTTGACGGCAAGCGGAGCCAGGATGGCGAAGCGCCGCCGGCATGCAGTGAGCGCAGGGCAGGATGCCCGGAGCGAACGTCCGGCGGCGGGGCATGGGCAGCCCCTCGCCGGCGATACACGTACGTCGAATGCAGCCCTGGGCGAGGATAGACTGCTCCCATGCACGCCCACGACGACATCCGGATCGGCACGCTCGTGCCGGCCCACGACCGCACGCCCGAGGTGATCGGTCAGCTCCTGCCACACGGGTTTGAATCGTTTCAGGTGAGCTTTGGCCGTACGGTCGGCGACTTCGACCTTGCCGGCCTCGCTGCGGCGGTCGGCCGCGTGATCGCTGCCTTCCCGATCGCGGACCACACGCCCCCTCCGCGGATCAGCGCCATCGGTGTCTACGGCAACCCGCTCACGAGCCCTGAGACAGTCCGCGACTGGGAACGGCTGATCGACGCGGCCGGCCTGTTTGGCTGCGACGTGGTATCAGGATTCGCCGGCCGGATCCCGGGGCGTCCGGTGCCCGACTCCTACGGTCCGTTCGCGAAGGTCTTCGGCTCCCTCGCCCGCCGCGCGGAGGACCGTGGCGTGCGGCTTGCTTTTGAAAACTGTGAGAAGCGTGGCACCTGGGAGAGTGGCGACTGGAACATCGCCCACGCCCCGGCGGCCTGGGACGCCATGTTCGCCGCCGTTGAGAGCCCCACGCTGGGCCTCGAGTGGGAGCCGTGCCACCAACTCGTGAGCTTTGCCGACCCCTTGCCGCAGCTTCGGAAATACGCCCCGCGGATCTGGCACCTGCACGGCAAGGATGCCCAGGTGCTCTGGCCCGTGATCCGCGAGCATGGCATCCGGGGCGGCGTCTCGTACGTGCAGCATCGCCTCCCAGGCTTTGGCGACACCGACTGGGCCGCCGTGATCGGCACGCTGCGGTCGTGCGGCTGGAGAGGCAGCATCGACATCGAGGGCTATCACGACCCGGTGTTCAGAAACGAACTCGAGACGACGGGCCAAGTCGCTGCTCTGCACCACCTCGTGCAGAGCCGCGGAGGCCCGTTCGTCCCGAATCCTGTCTAACCGGCCGAAGCGTTGGCCTGATCAGCCAACCATCAAGACTGCGATGGCAATCATCGCAGCGCCGACGCTGACCGGCACCGCGGCCCACGAGCGGCCAGGAGCCGCAAACCGGCGACGCCGCTCTTCGATCGGCAGTCCCAGCAGTTCCTCGAGGTCCGCCACCGTGATCGGCGTCGACAGCACCATGTCGACGCCGGCCTCGCGGGCGGCCTGCTCTGCGAGCGTGAACTGACGGGAACCCTTCACCGCATCATGGATCATGGCGACTTTCGCATCGCCACGACGAGCGTGGAGCAACCCCACGAAGTCATCACCCGACATGTCGTCCAGTTCATCCGCGATCAGCCACGCGTCCACCTGAATGCGGTCGACGAGTTTCAGGGCTGCCGAGCCGCTCGAACGCATGTGGAGGTCGAGCCGACCCATCCTGGCACTCGACGCCAGAGCGGAGTAGGCATCAAACCGCGGGTCGACCACGACGATCCCGGGAACCGGGTTGACGACCGGGGTCACACCGAAGTCAAGACAACTGATAACCATCATGATAGGAATCCTTATCGACTAAGATTCGACGTAGGGTTGGGGTTGGGGTGAGAAGGTTCACACCAGCGAAATGATCGATACAAACAGCCCGATCGGAACCAGGCACAGGATGACGTCCCACGTGGTGAGCGTCCTGGCCGCAGACTCTCCCTTGGAGATGTGCATCAGGTGGTCTCCTTCGAGGACTTCTGACGCTTGCGGAGGAGCGAGCGGCCGCAGATCACACCGCCGAGAGCCATGCCCGCGAGCACGATGGCCGGCGGTTCCGGAGCGGCGATGCCGGTCACAAACTCGATGT
>QWQL01000222.1 GCA_003670825.1 Planctomycetota bacterium | reverse complement strand
TGAATATCAGGACGTGGCGGCGGGGTTCCTGCCGGTGCTCAAGGAAACCTTGGCTCACTCGATGCGGCCGGTGACCATCCTCACCGGCACGCCTAAGGAGGTGACCAATCACCTGGAGGATGCCTTCGCGCTGTCGACGGCGCGGGTCTGGATGGCGCGATGCGAAGCGTGCGGTACCGAAGTGCTACCAGACGAGAGGTCAATCGGCCCGGATTTCTACTGTTGCTCCGGCTGCCAACAGCCGATCGATTGGCGACGCGGCCAGTGGGTGGCGACCAATCCCCAGAGCACGTGGGGCGATGGGTTTTGGCTTCCACAGATCATTGCGCCGTGGGTGACGCCGCGCCGCTTTCATGAGAAGGCCTCGGAGTATGACAAGGACCAACTCCTCAACGAGGTGTTCGGGCTGTCGACGACGCAGGGCACACTGGCGATCACCCGCGCGGAACTGGAGGCCTGCTGCTCCGCGCGACCGATGGCAGCCTCGAGCACCGACCTGCCCGCCGACGCTCGCCGCGCGATCCTGCTCGGTATCGACTGGGGCAGCGGCCTTGCCGGCCAGGCTGCGGTGGTGGTCGCCTCCCAGTGTTTCCGCACCAATCGGCTCAAGGTCTGGCATTGGGGCCTACTCAGCACCAACGATCGGCCAATCATCGATGAAGTGGTGGCGCTGTGTGGGCGGTTCGGGGTGAGACGGGTCTTCGCCGATGCCCGCGGCGGCGGGGCCCACCAGAACCGTGCGCTGTGGTCCCGGCTCGGCAGCGAGCACGGCGTCACCATCATGGGAATCGAATATGCCGCCAGCGACGGGCTGGTCAAGCAGGATGGAACTCTGCGGCTATGGGGGATCGACAAGACCAAGTGGATCGGCGGGCTGTGCACCCGGATCCGAGAGAAGCTAATCGAGTTCCCGGCATCCGAGGAGTGCCAGAGCGGCTTTGGACACGTCGGTAGTGAGCAGGCGGTGTTTGACGAGGAGTTGCGAACGAGCACCTTCCGGGCTACCGATGGCCGGCCCGACGACCTGCTGCATCCGCTCGTCTACGTCGTCGCGGGCAATACCTTGACGGCCCTGCCCGACCAGGCTGAGTAGGGACCGCGTCGAAGGAGGAACCCGCCAGCCCTGGGTGCGGAGGGGTGGGCCTCGCCTGGCCCAGACGCCTCGCCCGCTCGGTGCCCCACGCCCGCTTTCTCGCAGGGCCCGCTGTTTCGCAGGGCCCGCTGGACGTCCGCCAGGGACGGGAACGCGCCAGGGGGCAGCATGCCAGGGAAAAGAGTTTGCAGTAGGAAGGGTTTTCAGCCCGGGTTTGCAGCCGGGGGAGCGCTTCGGGCGGTCGGGACCAAAAAAAGCCACTGAATGCCGCACGACATGCCCATGACCGGCTGGCTGAGCCCTCGCTGAACTGCAGATCCTGCACTGCAAACGCTCACTGCAAATCATCTACTGCCACTTCAGCCGCCCTGGCGGGGGCAGCTTGGATGGCCCTGGCGGGTTCTTGTCTGCCGCTCGAGTAGCAGCGACAGGGGTGCTTGGACCCGGAGGGCCTTTCCACCGCCTCCCCGCGGCTGGGCAGAGCTCCGCCGCGAATTCATCACCACCCGCCGCCGCGACCGACTACTTTGCTGCGGCCAGCTCTGCCTTCTTTCGCTCTTCGACGATTTCCCGCTGGATGTTGCCCGGAGTTGGCTTGTACTTGCTGAACTCCATCGTGAACACACCCTGGCCCTGCGTCATGCTCCGCAGGTCGGTCGAGTAACCGAACGTCTCTGCCAGCGGCACCTCGGCGACGATCGTGGACGACTTGCCCACCGTCTCCGTCGAAATGATCAGGCCGCGACGCTTGTTGAGCTCACCTGTTACCGGACCCTGGAAGTCGGCGGGCACCTCCACCTCCATCTTCATGATCGGCTCGAGCAGCACCGGCTTTGTGGCCAGGAAGGCCTCGCGGAAGCCGGCCCGGGCGCAGGTCTGGAAGGCCATGTCGCTGGAGTCGACGTCGTGATACGAGCCATCTTCCAGCGTGGCCTTCACGCCCACGATCGGGAAGCCTGCGATCGGGCCCTTGCCCAAGACGGCGCGGAAACCCTTCTCCACCGACGGGATGTATTCGCGGGGCACGCGGCCGCCCACCACGGCATCCTCAAACTCGAAGTTCTCGGTTGAATCCTCGGGCAACGGCTCGAGATGCCCGATGATGTGGGCATCCTGGCCCGAACCACCCGTCTGCTTCTTGTGCTTGTAGTCGTAGGGCGTGCCGCGGGTGGGAGCCTCGCGGTAGCTCACCTTCGGCGCACCCACCTCGACCTCGACCTTGTATTCACGCTTGATCCGCTCGACGTAGATATCGAGATGGAGCTCGCCCATGCCGGCGATCAGCGTCTCGCCCGTTTCCTCGTCGGTGGCAACGCGGAACGTGGGATCCTCGCGGGTGAACCGCTGCAGGGCCTTGCTCAGCTTGTCGAGACCGTCGCGGTTGGTGGGCGTGATCGCCATCTTGATCACCGGCTCCGGCACAAACATGTTTTCCAGCGTGCAATACTTCGACTCGCAGGAATACGTGTCGCCGCTCGCCGCATCCACGCCCATCACGGCCACGATGTCGCCGGCCTCAGCCGAGTCGATATCCTCACGCTTGTCGGCGTGCATCCGCACGATGCGGCTAAACCGCTGCTTCTGGGTCGTGCGCTGGTTGATGTAGGCCTCGCCCTTGGTGAGCGTGCCCTGGTAGAGGCGCATGAACGTGAGCTGGCCGTAGGGATCGTCGACGATCTTGAAGGCCATCGCCACGAGGGGCTTCTTCGGATCCGGTTCGAGATCGAACTTCTCGTCGGGGGTGGCCCACTTCTTGGCGGTCACCTTCCGCTCGAGCGGATCGGGCAGGTAGCGGACGACGGCGTCGAGCAGGAGCTGCACGCCCTTGTTTTTGTAGGCCGAGCCACAGAATACCGGCGTGATGCTGTGGCTGTGCACCGCCGCCTTCACGACCGTGTGGATCTCGTCGTCGCTAATCGGCTCCTCGGAGAGCATCTTCTCCATCAGCGAATCGGAGTACATCGTGAGGCCCTCGAGCATGTGCTGCCGGGCCGCGGCCGCCTTCTCTTTATAGTTGGCCGGGATCTCCTCCATGCGCACGGTCTCGCCGTTGTCGCCGTCGAAGTAGGCGGCCTTCATGGCGACGAGGTCGATCACGCCTTCGAGCTTGTCTTCCTTGCCGATCGGGATCTGCATCGGGATCGCGTCGCAGCCGAGCTTGTCGCGGAGCTGACCCACCACCCGCTCGTAGTCGGCCCCGGTGCGGTCCATCTTGTTGACGAACGCCAGCCGCGGCACCTTGTATCGCTTCATCTGGCGATCGACCGTCATCGACTGGCTCTGCACGCCGCCCACGCTGCACAGCACGAGAATGGCGCCGTCGAGCACGCGGAGGCTCCGCTCCACCTCGACGGTGAAGTCGACGTGGCCCGGGGTGTCGATGAGGTTGATGTCGTACTCACCCCACTTCACGCTCGTGGCGGCCGACGTGATCGTGATCCCACGCTCACGCTCGAGATCCATGTAGTCCATGGTTGCCCCATCCCCGTCGCCCTTCACTTCCTGGATGCGGTGGATTCGGCCGGCGTAGTAAAGGATTCGCTCAGAAAGCGTGGTTTTGCCGGAGTCGATATGGGCCGAGATGCCCATGTTGCGGAGCTTGGTCAGGTCCATGGATAGACGTTCTTCGGGGAAATTCGGTGGGAAAATGGGCCGCCAGGTGGGCTGGTGGACGCGCGGCCCTTGGAAACGCGACAGAGGGAATATACTCCCGGCTTGAAAAACGGGACAGACGGCACGTTTCGGCCGGAGTTTCGAGCCCCAGGGCCCTCCAACCGATGACCAACCGACCCACCGACCGCTCGCCGGCCGAGAAGCCGAACACGCCTTCCGCCCCTGCGATCGACTACGGACCGAGCGACCCCTGGGGGGCGTGCCTGGTGCCGATGATCGCGTTTCTCTTCCTGGGTTTGCTTGAGCCCTCGAAGGATGGTGGGGGATTGGCCGGGATGCTCGGCATCTCCTACGGGCTCTATCCGGCGGTGTATGCCGTGCGCGTGGCGACCACGCTCCTGCTGCTCTGGTGGACCTGGCCGACGCTGCGGGGCTGGCTGGGCCGGGCCACCTGGTGGCCCCCTCTGCTGGGCGTGGCGCTGACGATGCCGTGGGTGTATCTCTCGAAACTCCAGCGGGACGGCCAGTGGATCTCGGGCGACACCGGCCGCGTGGGGTTTGACCCGTTTGAGAACTTTGGGGCCGACGCGAACGCCTCGTGGGCCTACATCGCCCTGCGCTGGCTGGGGCTCGTGGTGGTGGTGCCGATCGTGGAGGAGCTCTTCCTGCGTGGCTTCCTGATGCGGTTTGTGATTCGGGAAAACTTCTGGGCGGTGCCCTTCGGTGCCGTGACCTCAGCAGCCTTGGGCACATGCGCCCTCTACGCGGTGGGCAGCCATCCGGCCGAGGCGGTGGCGGCAGTCGTGTGGTTTGGGGTGGTGAGCTGGATCGGCTGGAAGACCCGCAAGCCGATCGACTGCATCCTCGCCCACGCAGCAACCAACCTCACGCTCGGCGTGTATGTGCTGTTCACCAACGACTGGTGGCTGCTGTAGGGGCGAGTGGGCGCCGGGTTCCTATCCTGCGCAGCACACTGGATGGTGATGCAGGTAAAGAAACCTGCACCTACGGGGAGCGATGCACGCCCGACCGCCATGTAGCCGCAGGTTTCCTATCCTGCGATGCACGCTGGACGGTGATGCAGGTAAAAAAACCTGCACCTACGGGAGGCGGTGCACGCCGGACATAGACAACGCCTCGCTGCGATCGTGCCGTCCAAACCGCCGCCGCGTACAATGCCATGAGAGGCTTGCCATGCTCATCGACTACATCAACGCTGCCGCTGCTCACGCCGTGTACGAACTCCTGGCGGAAGACGGTGAATACTACGGCGAAATCCCCCCATGCGCCGGTGTGCATGCAACTGGGACAACCCTGGAGGCATGTCGCGCCGAACTCTTGAGCACGCTTGAAGATTGGGTGCTCTTCCGAATCCATCGCCACCTCTCGCTGCCAGTGATCGACGGAATCGAACTGACCGTCAAGGCGGAAGCCGCGTCGTAATGCCGGCCGGCCACGTAGCCGCAGGTTTCCTACCTGCGCAGCACACTGGACGGTGTGCAGGTAAAGAAACCTGCACCTACGGGAGGCGATGCACGCTGGACCGCCACGTAGCCGCAGGTTTCCTACCTGCGCAGCACACTGGACGGTGATGCAGGTAAAAAACCTGCACCTACGGGAGGCGATGCACACCAGACGGTGATGCAGGTAAAAAACCTGCACCTACGGGAGGCGCAGCACACCGGACGGCCATGTAGCCG
>QWQL01000155.1 GCA_003670825.1 Planctomycetota bacterium | reverse complement strand
GCTCGACTCGCTTTGCCGTCGGGATCGAGTACCCGCTGAACGGGCCGCGGAAACCGGACAGGCCCGGGGAAAGCGTCGAGTTATCCCACACGAAAAGACTCGTCGCCTGGTTGGCGGGGTTTTTCATCTTCAGCGCGCTGGCGATGCTAAACGCATAGGTGTTGCGGTAGGCCCGCCGTTCGTCCGGGTGGCTCGGGCAGATCCAGATGCCGCTCTCGATAGGAAGCAGATCGAGCGTGTCATAGACGGCCTCGAGGCCGTAGACCTCGGGGATCGCCTGCGGATCGTTGGGCGTCCGCAGCCCCGGCGCCATGCGGTAGGAGAAGTTGCCGGTCTTGTCGGCGTCGGGGAAGAAGCCCCGGCGGGCGTCCCGGTAGAGATGGGTGATCAGGCCGAGCTGCCGGAGACTGTTGGAGCAGGTCAGCAGCCGCGCTCGTTCCCGCGTAAACTGCACGGCCGGCAGGAGCAGTCCGAGCAGGACGGCGATGATCGCCACCACCACCAGGAGCTCGACGAGGGAAAAACCCTTCCGCGGGCGGCACCACCGGATCACACGGGATCGCGCCGGGGTGGTCATGACAACCGGCTGGGTCGCCGCGACCTGCTGCGGCGTCGGTCGTGGCCCGTCCATGCCCGTCAGTTCCCTGCGGTGTCCGCGGCCCTGGCGTCGGCCAGCAACGTGTCGACGGCGGCGTCGGTCGTCGCCCACGAGCACATGAAGCGGCAGCCCCCCGAACCGATGAAGTTGTAGAACCTCCACCCCTTGGCCCGCAACGCGGCGGCGATTCCGTCGGCCAGTCGCGCGAATACTGCGTTTGCCTGCCGGTTGCCGAGGACCTCGACGCCGGAAATCTCGCGAAAGCCGCGTTCCAGCCGGGCTGCGGCCGCATTGGCCCGCATGGCGTTGGTGAGCCAGCCACCGTTCTCGAGCAGGCCCACCCAGGGCGCGGAGAGGTAACGCATCTTCGAGGCCAGTTGGCCGGCCTGCTTGCACCGGTAGGCAAACTCGTCGGCGAGCGGCTTGTTGAAGAACACGACGGCCTCGCCAACCCCCATTCCGTTTTTGGTACCGCCCAGGCAGAGCACGTCGACGCCCACGTCCCAGGTGATCTGCCGGGGCCGCACGCCAAGGGCCGCCACCGCGTTGGCGAACCGGGCGCCATCCATGTGGAGCCGGAGGCCGTGGCGGCGGCAGGTTTCGCCGACGGCCGCCAGCTCGTCGGCGGCGTAGACGGTGGAGAGCTCCGTCGCCTGCGTGACGCTCACGACCCGCGGCTTGGGGTAGTGGATGTCGCGGCGACGCTCCACGGCATGCGTGATGCCGTCCGGCTGGAGCTTGCCCGCCGCGCCGGAGAGCAGCAGGAGCTTTGTGCCGTTGGAAAAAAACTCGGGCGCTCCGCACTCATCGGTCTCGACGTGGGCCACCTCGTGGCAGAGGATCGCGTGGTACGACTGGCACATCGCCGCGAGCGCCAGCGAGTTGGCGGCCGTGCCGTTGAATACGAAAAACACCTCCGCCGGGCATTCGAACATCTGGCGGATCAGGTCACAGGCCCGGTCGGTCCAGCGGTCGTCGCCGTAGCTCGACACGCTGTCGCGGTTGGCCTGCTCGAGCGCCGCCCAGGCCTCGGGGCTCATCGGCGCCGTGTTGTCGCTCGAAAACTGGCAGCCGGGCGTCACGCGGTCGACGGTCATGGGGGCTCGCGGCGGTGAGCCGGGCGGAAGGGAGCTGCGCCACCGCCAAAATCATACGAAAAGCGGTGAAAGGAAACACCGCAGAGGCTGTTCGGAACCCCGTTGGTGCGGTATTAAAGGAAGTGTAACGATGCAAAGAGCCTGGCGGACGGGTCGCTCCCGCCGCCTCTGTTGCCGCCTTTGGGAGCCTGCCCGCATGACACACGACCCCGTTTTGTCAGGCCGTGACGCAGTCATGATGCCGTCCGCCCCCGTCTCGCGGCGGACGTTCGTGTCGGCGGCGCTGACTTCGACGTCGGCGGCGCTGGCTTCGACGTCGGCGGCAGTGATGGTGCACTCCTCCCTGGCTGCCGATGAGGAGGTGCGGGAACTGAGGCTCGCCATCGTGGGCTGCGGCGGCCGGGGAAGCGGGGCGATCAACGACTCGCTCACGATCAACGAGGGCGTGAAACTCGTGGCGGCGGCCGATCTCTACGCCTCGAAGTGCGCGTCGATGCGGAAGGCGATGCAGGAGGCCCATCCGGGGAAGGTCGCCCTCGATGATGGCTCGATGTACGACGGGCTGGATGGCTACAAGCGGGTGCTCGACGACCCGAACGTCGATGTCGTGTTGATCACCACCTCGCCGGGCTTCCGGCCGATCTATCTCCGGGCCGCGGTCGAAGCCGGTAAGCACGTCTTTGCCGAGAAGCCCGCGTGCGTCGATCCCGCCGGCTACCGAACGTGCCTGGAAGTTCACGACGCGGCAGTCGCCAGGGGCACCGCGATCGTGGCGGGCACGCAGTACCGGCGGCAGGTCAACTACCTCGGCGCCATCGAACACATCCGTCAGGGTGCGATCGGCGACGTGATCGGGGCGAAGGCCCGCTATTGCTCGGGGGGCATCTGGTATCGGCCACGGACCGAAGGAATGAGCGACGCGGAATACCAACTCACCAACTGGATGCACTTCATCTGGCTGAGCGGCGATCAGATCACCGAACAGGCCGTCCACAACCTCGACACCATGAACTGGGTCATGGGGAGCAATCCCGTGTCGGCCTTCGGGGTGGGAGGACGATTCACCCGCCCTGATGACAGTGAGATGTGGGACAGCATGAGCATCGACTACGAGTATCCCGGGGAGCGGATCGTGTCGTTCATGTGCCGGCAGCTCCCCGGGGCGGCGAGCGATGTCGGCAATGTGGTCTACGGAACGAACGGCCAGTGCCACATTGGCGCCATCAATGCCGGCTCGAGGATTTTTGATCGCTCCGGCACCATGGTCTGGGAGATGGCGGGAAGCATTGCCGATGCCTACAAGCAGGAACACAAGGATCTGATCGACTCGATCCGGGCCGACACGCCGATCGTGGAACTCCGGCAGATGGCCGACAGTTCGATGGTGGCGGTGCTGGGGCGGATGGCCGCCTACACCGGCCAGAACGTGACCTGGAATTTCGCCACTGCCGAGTCGACACTCGATCTGTTTCCCAAGGAGCTCACGTGGCAGTCGCAGCTGCCGAAGCCGCAGTTCGCGATTCCCGGTAAGACCAAACTCAGCTGACCACTCTCCCCCGCCAGCACAATCTTCGGAGGGCTCGCCATGTCCACCGCCGCCACGCCGACCGCTTCTCACCCGATCTACCGCGGCCCTCTGCCGCACGTCACCACGGTGGAACGGCTGCCCGTCACCGTCTATGACCAGCCGGCCGATGCGAGCCGGGCGGTCGCCCGCGAGATCGCCGACCTCGTGCAGCAGCGGGCCGCCGCCGGCAAGCAGACCGTGCTCGGCCTGGCCACCGGTAGCACGCCAGTGGGCGTGTACGACGAGCTGATCCGGCTGCATCGCGAGGAGGGCGTGTCGTTCAAGACGGTCGTGACGTTCAACCTCGACGAGTACTGGCCGATGCAGCCCGACGCGCTGCAGAGCTACTACCGCTTCATGCGGGAGCACCTCTTCGATCACCTCGATATTCCAGCTGCCGCGATCCACCTTCCCGACGGCACCGTCCCGCGGGAACGAATCGCTGCCGCCTGCGTCGCCTACGAAGAGCAGATCCGGATGGCGGGCGGGATCGACCTGCAGTTGCTCGGCATCGGCCGCACCGGTCACATCGGCTTCAACGAGCCGGGCAGCACCGTCGAGAGCCGCACCCGGCTGATCACGCTGGACAGCGTGACTCGCAGCGACGCGGCCAGCGATTTCTTCGGTGAGTGGAACGTGCCCCGGCAGGCGATCACGATGGGCGTGGGATCGATCCTCGACGCCCGCCGGGTGGTGCTGCTGGCCTTCGGCGAGCACAAGTCGCCGATCGTCCGCAAGGCGGTCGAGGAGCCACCGTGCAGCCACGTCTCGGCCAGCGCCCTGCAGGGGCATCCTGACGCCCGGTTCGTGCTCGACCGGGCGGCGGCAGCGCGGCTGTCGCGGTTCGAGGCGCCGTGGGTGGTCGGTCCGCTGGAGACAATGGGCCTGGAGTGGACGCCGCAGCTGACAAAGAAGGCGGTGATCTGGCTGTCGCTGAAACTCGGCAAGCCGATTCTCAAGCTCACCGACGAAGACTACAACGAGCACAGCCTGCAAGACCTGCTCTCCTGCCGCGGCCGGGCCTACGACACCAATATCGAGGTCTTCCGGGGGATGCAGGGCACGATCACGGGCTGGCCGGGGGGCAAGCCGGGTGGCGTTCGCGGGCCGCACGGCGGGTCTGATGCATTTCCCAAGCGGGTCGTGGTGTTCAGTCCCCATCCCGACGACGACGTGATCAGCATGGGCGGCACGTTCATCCGGCTCTGCGAGCAGGGTCACGATGTCCACGTCGCCTACCAGACCAGCGGCAACATCGCCGTCTGGGACGAGTCGGCCGACCGCCACGTCGATTTTGTCGAGGAGTTCTGCAAGGCCTTCGGCGTGGGCACCAAGACAACCGGGATCGCCGACCGGATTCGGCAGTTCCTCCGGGACAAGCACGCGGGCGTTGTGGACATTCCCGAACTCCAGGCCGTGAAGGGGCTGATCCGTCGCACCGAGGCCCGCGCCGGCGCCCGCTACTCGGGCGTGAAGCCCGACAACATCCACTTCCTCGACCTGCCCTTCTACGAGACGGGCCGTGTCCGCAAGAAGCCGATCGGGGCCGACGACATCGCCATCACGATCGATCTACTGGAGCGGGTGCAACCGCACCAGATCTATGCGGCGGGGGACCTGTCGGACCCCCATGGCACGCACCGGGTCTGCCTCGGGGCGATTCTGGCGGCATTGGCGGAGGTCAAGGAGCGGCCATGGGCCAACGACTGTCAGCTCTGGCTGTACCGCGGCGCCTGGCAGGAGTGGGAGCCGCACGAGATCCAGATGGCGGTGCCCCTGTCGCCGGATGAAGTGGAGCGGAAGCGAATGGCTATCTTCAAGCACGAGAGCCAGAAGGATCGGGCCCTGTTTCCCGGGGCGACCGATTCACGGGAGTTCTGGCAGCGGGCAGAGGAACGCAACCGCGAAACCGCCCGGCTCTACGACCGCCTGGGGCTGCCCGAATACGAGGCGATCGAGGGCTTCGTCCGGCACGTGCCCTGACTCAAGCGGGGGAAGGAATCATCGGACTTATTCGGCTCTTCAGGAGACATCATGCTGCCTAAGCCACCATTTGTGTTCCTCGCGTGTGCGGTCGTACTGGCGTCATCGGCGTGGGGGGCAGAGCCGACTGCGGGCTTCACGGCGCTGTTCAACGGCCGCGATCTCGCAGGCTGGCGGGGTC
>QWQL01000162.1 GCA_003670825.1 Planctomycetota bacterium | reverse complement strand
TGTCGAGGCTGGATCGTACCTCGGCCATGTTTTCCTTGTACTTCCGCTCCAGCATGTCTCGCCGGTTGAGCCGCTCCGACTTCTCCTTATTCACGACGTCGGTGAGATACGCCGAAGCCACCGCATTGACGATCTGGGTGACCTCCTTCGCGTCTTCACCCCGCATCCGCACCTGGACGACTTCCGATTCCATCGGCGCCGACACCTGGATATTCCGCATCAAGTAGCCGACGGGATCGTCCTCGGCATTCAGGGTCGACAGGCTCGAGATGCCCGGCCGACGCAGCGCCGACGTCAGCACGAACGGGCTCTTGATGAGCTGCACCTGCGTCTTGCGATAAGCTTCGTATTCGGCGTTATCACGACCGCCGCCCACGCCGAACATGCCCGACTTGTCGCGGACGCGAAGCCAGGCGACCGACTCGAAGCCCTTGGGCAGAAAGACCCACGTGAGAATGCCGGCGATCGAGGCGAGTGCGAGCGCCAGGGCCGTGGCCGGTAGCCAGCGGCGGCGGAACGCATGCCAGGCCCGACGGTAGTCGATGCCTCCGGCCAGGGGATCGGCGCCGCCGTACGACTGCGACGGCGAGGACTGACCCAGCGGAGACAAGACCGTGTCGCGGAGCGGCGCGAGCATACCGGCGTTGGGATTGCCGGTGGCCGTCGCGGCTGGAGACGTTCCGTCCATGGGGGCACTGCCTTCGCTCATGTCACCGGCACTCGTCGTGGCTCACCACCCAGCAGAACGGTGCAACGAGCACCCGTTCAGCAAACTGACCATACCTTAAGTTTACCCCATTTTCCCGTCACCACCCGGTGGCGGGGAAACAGAACGTTTTTCAGTCGGAATCGTGTTCGGAATTGTTGGAAAACCCGGGGCGGACCGCGGCGGCGTGGCAATCACGGGCCGCACAGCCCCCGGCGGCATTGCAGCCGGCGCCGGGCCGGCGGGCCGCATTCGGGGAATGCCGCCGCCCCCCGCGACCATCGACGGAGCGAGGTCGTCGGTGACGACGAGGTACGACAGAATCTTCATTTCCAGGACCAAAAAGCCCACGGCGAGCAGCATCATCAAGAGTGCCGCCGGCAGACTGTCGTGGAATGCCTCGGCGAGCGACTGGCCCTTTTCCAGCAGCCCCATCCCCGCCAGCGACGTCGAGAGCCCTTTCAGGGAATCGTTGAAGTTGTACATCACGCCGACGGTGGTGATTCGAAACGCGTTGCAGACCAGGGCGATCGGAATGGCGCTGGCGGCGATCACCAGATTCTCCCACCATTCCAGGCCACCCACCAGCATCAGCATCACCGCCAGCCAGACAAAGATCGTGAGCATTTTCAGTCCGCTGCAGGCGTCCACGACGCCCAGCACCTGGCCGTCACCGAGGATGATCCGGTTGCCGTCGCGGTAGGCGTCGAGGCCGAGCGTCTGGAGGGAGTAGGTGCTGACAATCGTCGCCACGGTCTGCAGCGGTCCGAGGAGGTAGCGGGTGGCCTCGTCGGGCAGCGGGTACATGAAGATCAGGCTGGCAATCGGCGCCCACGACCAGCGGAACATGCTCCAGCCACCCGCAAGCAGAAACACGCCCATCAGCGCTGGCACGAACGTGTACATGTCGAGCGTGACAATGCGAAAGCTAGCGCACCACAGTCGCATCACAAAACTCAACAGCAGCAGCCCAACGCCGGCGGCACGCGCTGATGTGGTGACCGGCCCCACCGGCTTCCGCCACCAGAAGAGCAGCAGCACCGTGAACACCGGCACAATCCAGCCGTGCTGGTACTGCGGGTTGTCCCAGAATGAGGGCAACTGCGCAAGGCTTGGCCAGTAGCTATAGGCCAACAGCGCAGCAAGCACGCCGATCACGGTCCACGGAAGCCGTTGCTCCGGCGACTGCATGTCGGCTGCGAACATTTTGCCGCGACGAACTGTCCCCTCGACGAGACCTTCGTCGACGGGTTCGGCAACGACAGACCGCGCGCCCCCGACGGCCGCCTCAGCCTCGGTGGGCGGAACGCGGGCAGGCCGGTTCGGCGGCGAAATGGGTGTAGGAAAAGACATGCTGTTTTTCAGGCGCCCCGACGAAACACCAACACTATACACCCGCGTCGAGACGATTTCATGCGGCCGGCTGCGGCTGCGAAAAAATCAGCGACCAGCGATGATCGGCCACGTGGTAGTCCACCAGCCGTGCAGCGGTCTCCAGCACCAGAGCACTACGCCGGCAACGGCGACGCCGGCAACCGCCTCCCCGAGTCCGCCCTCGCGGGTCACCCTCCGGCAGGCCCATCGAGCCACCGTCGTCACGATCGACACGACCGTCACAGCCTGCCACCCGGTGGCCGCACCGAAGACCGCCAGGCCGCAGCGATCAGCCGCCCCGCCTGAGAAGCCACCGAGGATCCGGCCAGCACTGAGCCCGACGGCCGCGGCCACGAAACTGGCGGCACACCCGCCGGTCGAGGGCAGGAAGCCGCCATCCATCCACACGCCCACGGGGCCGATCCCGGGAACGGCTGTCACCGTCGCCACCACCACCACCGCGAGCCATGCCGCCCCGGCACACGCCGTGCCCGTTTCTCGGGGGCTCCGCGTCGCCGCATGTCTTCTCATGCGGGATGCTGCATCCCAGGCCAGCAGACTCCACGTGACCATGGCGATCAGGATCACCGTGTGGAGCACCGTCGAGAGCAACGGCCGCCAGTCGCCGTGCAGCAGGAGGCGGTCGATGCCGGGGCGGCCTGCGTCGAGCAGCGGTAAACCTCCACCCCAGCCTGCGATCTCCGAGGCGGTGACCACGGCCGCGATGCCGCCGCATGCCGCCTCGACGAGCGGATAGCGGATCGAGATCGCCGCGCCGCAGTCGCGGCAGCGGCCGCGGAGCAGCATCCAGCCGATCACCGGAATGTTGTCGCGGGGCCGGATCGCTGCCCCGCAGGCAGGGCACCGCGAGCCGTCGGTCACCACCGACCTTCCGCGGGGCAGCCTGTGCAGGACCACGTTGACAAAGCTGCCGAGGACCGCGCCCCAGGCAAACGCCATCGCGATCACGGCAATCTCCGCCCCGGGCAGGATCGTGATCCAGGGGGGCATCGGGGCTTTCCGCGGGGAAGAGTCGAATGGGAGGCAGGACTGCTTTTCGTGTAGGGTACTCGTCCCAGCGGCACGAATCATCCCTCCACAACGGAGGCAGGCCGGGGAACGACGCGCACGCCACCGCGGTGTCAGGACCGCGGTGCTTGAACATGGATTCAGATACTCCCGCTGCCCCGCCCCCCTCGGCCCGCCGGCCGTCGATCCCGCCGTGGCTCAATCTCGCGTTGCGGCTCGCGGCGACGGCGGCGTTGCTGGCGTACGCGCTGGGGGATGTGGACTGGCAGTCTTTTCTCCAGCTGCTCCGCGAGGCCGACTGGCGGTGGTGGGTGGCGGGCCTCGTCACGGGACTGCTCGTGCAGGTGGTGGCGGGCGTGCGGTGGGCTGCGCTGGCGCGGCCGCTTGGCTTCGATTTTCCCAGGCGGTTCTTCGTGTGGCGGTTTTTCGAGGGGATGTTTTTCAGCCTCTGTCTCCCCTCGTCGATCGGCGGTGATGTGATCAAGGCCTACCGGATCGGCGACACGACGCCGCGGCGGCTGCTCGCGGGCTGTACCGTGCTGGCCGACCGGCTCACCGGACTCGCAGCGCTCGCCGTGCTCGCGGGGGCGGCGCTCGCCGCGCGAAAGTACTCGCTTTCTCTGCCGATGACGCTCGCCGTCGCCAGTGGCCTGCTCGTTGTGGCACTTGCCGCATTCCTGCTGCCGGTGGCGTTTCTCGACCGGATCGTGGCGGTGCTCCCGGCGCCCCACCCCGCCCGTGCGTTCCTCTCGCAGCTGCTCCCCTACCAGCAGAAGCCGAGCCTGATCGTCAAGGCGGTCGCCTGGTCGTTCGTGGTGCAGATGGGGGGCGCGATCGCGGTGGGGCTCTCCGCGAGAGCCTTGGGGATCGACCAGCCGCTCTCGCTGTGGTTTTCGGTGGTGCCGCTGGTGGCCCTGGCGATGGTGCTGCCGATCAGCATCGGCGGCTTCGGGGTGCGGGAGAACGCGCTGACGTTCCTGCTGTCGGAGCAGGGCGTTGCGTCTGAGCAAGCGGTGGCGGTGGCGTTACTCTGGGGCTTTAGCACGATCATCACCGGCTTGGTGGGCGGGTGCCTGTTCCTGCTCGACCGCTCCCACCAACGCGACGCGTAACGTGCGGTGCGGTATCACCGCTATCGCCCGTGCCGGCGGCGGGCGTCGATGAGCAGGATACCCGCGACGGTTTTGGCGTCGTCGATCGTGCCGTCGAGGCACATCGCCACTGCCTCGTGCCAGGGCACGACCCGCGTGGTGATCTGCTCACCGGGCTCGAGCGCCTGCGGGCCCGGCACGAGATCCTCCGCCACGAACAGATGCATTCGCTCGCGGAGAATCCCGGGCGACATCCAGAAGGATCCGGCGGCCACGATCCGTCCGGCACGGTAGCCCGTCTCCTCGAGCAGCTCACGACGGGCCGCGTCGGCGAGCGACTCCTCTCGATCGAGCGTGCCGGCTGGCAGTTCCAACAGCGTGCCGCCAACCGCCGTGCGGACCACCTCCACCAGGCAGACGAGGTCACCCGCGACGAGCGGCACCACGACCACGCTCCCGGGATGCAGCACCACCTCCCGGGTACGAACGCTACCGTCCGGCAGCGGCTCGCGACGACGGACCACCGTGAACCGCCGGGTCGCCAGCAGCAGTTCGTCGTCATCGGGTGGCAGGTTCATCGCGGACCCTCCTGATTCTCGGCCGCGTGCGGGGCGGCTCCGACGATCCGCGCCGCGTGGTCGAGCACGCGGAGGTGCACGCCGGTTGCCAGTCCGCGTCGATGCACGATGGCGAGGCAGGCGGCACCGCCGAGCCGCGGGGCCGCACACGACGACGTGATCGTGCCAGCCGGCTCGCCGTCGCAGGTGAGTTCCGCGGCGGGCGGTGGCGGCGGCCCGTTGACGGCGACCAGCGCAAGCGCGCGGTTGACGTGCCCGAGAGCGTCGATGCGAGCCACCGTCTCTTGGCCGAGGTAGCAGCCCTTCGTGAACGAGATCGCCTGAGCGGTACGGCCCAGTTCCTGAGGCAGTGTCTTCGGAGGGATGTCACGCGCCGCCGGATACCGGCCCTCAATCCGCAGCGCCTCCACGTCTCCGGCGCGTGCGGTGGCGAGACCTTCCGCAGTGAGCCAGCCGCGCAGGGCGGGGCGGGCGCTGGCTGCCGACTGCACGAGAAAGGCTTCCGAGCCGAACCAGTCGATGCGAACAATCATCACGTCAACGTCGCCGAGCCGTCGTCGCGCGTGATCGCACGCGCCCGCTGGGGCCGCGCTGCCCAGTCGCTGCTCGAGCCACGCCCGCGCATGCGGGCCCACGATCGCGCCGCACGCATGGTCGGCCGAAGCATCGCGGAAGGCCACGC
>QWQL01000028.1 GCA_003670825.1 Planctomycetota bacterium | reverse complement strand
TACCATCGCATCAACCGCGTGGGCGTGGGCCTGCTCGAGCCCGGGGGCATCCTCGTGACCTGCTCCTGTTCCGGGTCGGTGTCGCGGGACGACTTCCTCCAGATGCTCTCCGGCGTCGCCCAGCGGTCGGCCCGGCCGATCCAAGTCCTCGAATCCCGGGGTGCTGCCGCCGACCACCCGGTGAGCGCCAGCTGCCTCGAAGGCGAGTATCTCACCTGCGTGATTGCCCGCGTGCCATAACGCGGCTCACGGGAGTTCGAAGCGAAACTGCTGTTCGCCGCAGCGGAAGAAGCAGTGGTTCGTGAGCGCCACGGTGGCCACCGACACCCAGACGCCGTTGCGGGTTGTCTCGGCGGCGATCACCCAGGTGCCGTCCCGCTGCCTGCCGAGATGGGCATGGCGATCGGCGAGGAGCGGGTCGTCGAGTTCGATGTCCGCACCGCCCCCCAGCCGGCCGATGGAGAGATCGTCGACCCGCAGTGGAAGTTCGAGGGCCGCTGCCTTCTGGGCCGCCTCGACCAGCATCGGCCAGACGCCGTGGGCCGGCCGAGTGGCATCGATCTGCCGAGTAGCGGAGGGGTTCACTCCGCGGCTGGGAACGACCGGATTGCGGAGCCGGAATCGCCGGCCACCGAGAATCACCAGCGCCTCCGCATGGAGGACTGCCCGGCCACAGCGGACGAACGTCCCGTTGACGCTCCCCAGATCGATCAGCTGCCACTGGTAGCCCCCCTTCCACGGCACGCGGCGGATCTCGGCATGCTGGCCGGAGATCGCCGGATCGTTGGGCAGCACGAGTTCGCCCGCCGTCCGGCCGATCGTGAAGGTCTCGCCGCGCAGCCGAAAGCTCTCGCCCTGCTGCTGGGATCCGTCGTCGAGCACGGTCAGCACCGGCACGGGCGGCCGTAGCGACGAACGAAACTCGTGGACATCCTCCCGGGCGAAGGGCAGGGAGGGGCCGTCACTCCGCGACTCGGTCGTCAGCAGCCAGCGCAGCGCCCGGCGGTCTTCGATCTCCGGCTGCGGCGGGCCGTCGCCCGCTCGGTCAGAGGATGGTGGCATGGCATGAGTCCTCGTGAGCCCCGGCAAAGATTGTACTGCCGAGCCGCCCCCCCGGCTTGGCGATCATCTCCTGCCTGGCTAGGCTGCGAAGGTCTGGAGGCCATACACGCTTCAGCCCCTCGGGCATCTCCGGCCATGCATCCGCCCCAGTTCGGCCCCTATCGCGTGGTTCGGCTCCTCGGGCAAGGAGGCATGGGCGCCGTCTACGAGGCCACCGACATCGCGACGGGCCAGACCGTGGCCATCAAGACGCTGCCGCCGCACCTCGCCGGCAACCAGACGCTGCGGGCGCGGTTTCAGTCGGAGATCGACACCCTGATAAGCCTCCGGCACCCGGGCATCGCCCAGCTGCTGGGCTTCGGAGAGCAGGACGGCCTTCCATTCTTTGCGATGGAGTTCGTCGGTGGCAGGACGCTCGAGGAGCTGCTCCGCTCAGGCCGCCGCTTCTCCTGGCAGGACACGGTCGCGGTCACCCGTGAGATGCTTCTTGCCTTGAAATCGGCCCACGACCACGGCGTGGTGCATCGCGATCTCAAGCCGGCCAACCTGATGTTCCCCGCGGCCCCCGGGGGCGGATTCCACGTCAAGCTGACCGACTTTGGGATCGCCCGCATCTTCGGCGAGACGGGGCACACGCGAAGCGGCATCGTGATCGGCACGCCGGAATACATGGCCCCCGAACAGGCCGCTGGCTTGCCGGTCGATCATCGGGCCGACCTCTACTGCGTGGGCCTCGTGATGTTCGCGATGATGACGGGCGAGCCGCCGTTCCACGGCCGCGGTCTCGACGACGTGATCCAGCA
The DNA here is from genome assembly GCA_003670825.1 of Planctomycetota bacterium. Lineage (GTDB taxonomy): Bacteria > Planctomycetota > Planctomycetia > Pirellulales > UBA1268 > QWPN01. The sequence goes on along the minus strand of QWQL01000028.1, from coordinate 16,783 downwards.
ACAGCGGCGGCAGCGGCCGCCGCGGCTCGCCACGCTCGTGCCGGGCGTGCCCGCCGCGCTCGACGAGCTGCTCGACCGGCTGCTCGACAAGTCCCCGGCCAACCGGCCCGCGACTGCGGCGATCGTCACGCGGCTGCTCGGCGAGATCGCCTCGGCAGCGAACCCTCGGCAGCAAGACCAGACGCTCGCTGCCACCCAGCCCATGACGGGCCGCCGGCCCGATCGGCACGCTGACGACGTGGTCGCCAGGCAGCCGCCAGACCCACAGGCGACCACGTTGGCCATGGAGACCACCCACCAGCCCGCTCCGGCCAGGCCCGCCGCCGACGCTGCAGCGGGGTTGCCCGATTCGGTCCGATCGACGTTCACGACGGTCGAGGCCCTCGATCGGTCGAATCGCAACCGCGAGGCCCGCCGGCAATGGTGGCGGATCGTCCTCGGCACGCTCGCGGCCTCTGCGGTGCTGCTTGTTGCCGGGATTGGCTCATGGCGGCTGGGCCGAAGCATGCTCTGGCCCTCCGCGGACCAGCAGTACGAGACGATCCTGCAGATCGTGGGCAACCCCGCCGACCTCCGCGACCCGTGTCGGCTCATCAAGACTTTTCTGATGAAGCACCCGACAAACTCCCACGCCGACGACGTCCAGAGCCTCGGCCGCGAGATCGCGGTGGAACGACTGGGGAAACGGTCGCGGCATCGGCTGCCCACCTATCAGGCGAAGTCGGAAGCCGAGCGGCTCTTTCTCGAGGCCATCCGAAGCGTCGCGATCGATCCGGCCGCGGCTGCCGTCACGCTCCACGAGATCATTGGTCTCGAGGCTCCGGCGGCAGCCGCGCTCGCTGATTCGCTCGCCGATGATCCCTGCGCTGCCGTGGAGCGGCCGAGCCTTGCGATGTGGCAGGAACTCGCCCGACGCCAGCTGGAGCTGGTGGAGCCGCTTGTCAAACGAGACAACCGGATGGAACGGGACGCGAAGCGGAGCGATGTGGAGCGGGCCGCGGCGATGCTCCGGCAGGCAGCCGGCTACCAGGCGACAGCCGACGACCCCACGACCGGCGCGGCCAGTCGGGTGATCGCGATCACCCGCCGCCACGAGCTGCTCGAGGAGCTCGTCGAGGCCTTCGCCGACAAGCCCCATGCGGCCGAGGCGGTGGCTGAGGCTCGCCGGCTGCTTGCGGCCTCGCGGTGATCGGCCTCGACTGGGCCACAGGTTTTCGAAAGGCGGCTTGTGGGCCGCCGCCAGCTCAGAGCCGACGGAGCCTCGTGTACTCGTCGATCGTGACGGTGGTCAGCTCGCCGTCGTCGCGGGCCAGGATCAACACGTCGCTGTACACCTTGTCGTCGGTGCTGCGGCGGAAGTGCAGCCCGTGCCGCCGCCGCTCCCGCCGCAAAACCTCGCCGGTTGTCTTCGTCGACCAGTTCGCCGACGAGCCCACCGTGACCCCGTGGATCACCTCCACGCGGTCACCGGGCTGCAGCTGCTCGTACAGACTGCGGGCCTCGTATTCCTCGGGCGTCATCGGTTCACACTTCCTTGCTGTCGATCCACTTCATCATCTTGCGGAGCCCGCGACCGGTCTCCGTGAGCTTGTGCTCCCGCTCGCGACGGCGGGTGCTCTTGAACATCGCGGCACCGCCGCGGTTCTCGAGAATCCAGTCCCGGGCAAACTCGCCCGAACGGATCTCTTCGAGGATCTTCCTCATCTCCTTGCGGGTCTCCTCGGTGATGATCCGGCGGCCCCGCGTGTAGTCGCCATACTCGGCGGTGTTCGACACGCTGTACCGCATGTACTCCAGGCCGCCCTGATAGAAGAGATCCACGATCAGTTTCATCTCGTGGAGGCACTCGAAATAGGCCATCTCGGGCTGGTAACCCGCCTCGACGAGCGTGTCGAAGCCCGCCTTGATCAGTTCCGAGACGCCGCCGCAGAGCACCGCCTGCTCACCAAACAGGTCGGTCTCGGTTTCCTCGGCGATCGTCGTCTCGATCACACCGCCACGGGTGCCGCCGATGCCCTTGGCATAAGCCAGGCCGATCTTCTTGGTTTCGGGACTGGCGCCGGGGCCCAGGGCGATCAGGCAGGGCACGCCGCCCCCCTTCACGAACTCGCTGCGAACCAGATGGCCGGGGCCCTTTGGCGCGACCAGCAGGATGTCGTGGCCGGGCGGCGGCTCGACCTGGCCGAAGTGGAAGTTGAAACCGTGGCTGGCCATCAGCACGGCGCCCTTCTTGAGGTTCGGCTTGATCGAGGTCTTGTAGACGTCGCCCTGGAGTTCGTCGGGGAGCAGGATGTTGATCACGTCGGCCTGCTTGACCGCCTCTTCAACGCTCACCGGCGCGAAGCCGTGGCTCTTGGCAAGTTCGTAGTTGGGGCCGCCCGGACGCTGGGCCACCACGACCTTGAGCCCGCTGTCGCGGAGGTTCTGGGCCTGGGCATGGCCCTGCGAGCCATAGCCGATGATGGCGATAGTCTTGCCCTCGAGGGCCTTCATGTCGGCGTCGGCGTCGTAGTAGATGGTGGCGGCCAAGGGTTCACTCCGGTTGGGGAAAAGCAAAACGAAAGCAGAACATGGGGACGAGGCTGCCGGCGTCAGGCCAGCGACTCGCCCAGCGGGGAGGCATCGGCAGGACGGCCACCATCGGCGGCCTCGGTCAGTTCGCGGGTAGGGGGGCTCCCGCGGACCATCGCGATCCGGCCGGTACGGACGAGTTCGAGAATGCCCTTGGGCCGCATCAACTCGATGAAGCCCTCGAGTTTCTTCTCGCTGCCGGACACCTCGACAATGACACTGTCGGCGGCCACGTCGACGATCCGTCCGCGGAAGATCTCGGCGAGTTCCTTGACCTCCGTCCGCGTCGAACCGGGTTGGGCCGCAACCTTGATCAGCATCAGGTCACGCTCCACGTAGTTACGGCTGCTGATGTCGTCGACGCGAACGACGGTGACGATCTTCTCGAGCTGCCGGCGGACCTGGTCAAGCACCCGGTCGTCGCCACGGAGCACAAAGGTCATCCGCGAGAATCGCGGGTCTTCCGTCTCGCCAACGGCGAGGCTGTCGATGTTGTAGCCCCGGGAGGCGAGCATCCCCGACACGTGGGCGAGCACACCGGGGACGTTCTGTACGGTTGCGGAAAGGACGTGACGCATGGCTGTCTCGCGACGGGCTCTGGGCCGGGGTTGGCAGACGGGCCGCCGGGCGAAAGCAGCCGTCGGGGGCTCGCGGAGTCTAGTAAGGGCAAACCCACGCATTCAAGCCTCGCGCTGGGTTTCCGGGGCGGCCGGCCCTCGGGAATGCCTCCCCGGCCGGGGTCGGCGGAGGTGCGTTGACACAGCCGGAAAAAAGCCGATAGTTTGCGGTGCTCGGAGCAGACGTGGCTCCGACCCCCCTCCGTCCTCAGTGAGCGTGAAGAGCGTGTCGAACGTCTTGGCCCAGGAATTGATCGAAGCCGGCGTCCACTTCGGGCATCGTGCCAGCCGGTGGAATCCGAAGATGAAGCCCTACATTCATGGGCGCCGGAACCTCATCCACATCATCGACGTTCGCGAAACGATTCGCGGGCTCCTGCGAGCAAAGAAGTATCTCAAGCAGGTCTCATCGACCGGAAACCTGATCCTGTTCGTCGGCACCAAGCGGCAAGGAACCGAGGCGGTCGCCCGCGAGGCGGCTCGCTGCGGCATGCCTTACGTCAGCGATCGCTGGCTTGGTGGCACCCTCACGAACTTCCGCACCATCCGCAACCGGCTCGCCCGCCTCGAAGAACTCGAGACGCTCATCCCGTCTGATGCGTTTGGCGGCTATTCCAAGAAGATGCAGTCGTCGCTCCGCCGCGAGCACCGCAAGATGCTTCGCAATCTCGGCGGCATCCGCACCCTGTCGCGGCTGCCGGAGTGCCTTGTCGTGTTCGATCCCAAGAAGGAGAAGAACGCGGTCAACGAGGCCCGCAAGATGGGCATCACGACCGTGGCCCTGATCGACACCGACTGCGATCCCGACCTCGTCGATCTGCCGATCCCGGGCAACGACGACTCAATCCGCTCGATCGAACTCGTTGCTGCCCGTCTGGCCGACGCAATCCTCGAAGGCAAGTCGCATTCGGCGACTGAGGCCCAGGTCTCTGCCGAGGGTGCCGCGGGAGGCGAGACGGAGGGCAAGCCGAAGCCGAAGGCTCGTCCTATGGTTGCCAAGCGGTCGGTGCCGAAGCCCAAGGCCTGACGCTCCGTCCTCGGCCGCGGGAACGGTTCCGTCGAGAGGCGGGCGAGCGCTCTTCGGCCCATGGCTCGGGGTTGGCTGTCTGCCACATCCGCAATCGTCATTCGTCTTTTACGCCCACTCGACAAGGAACCCCCATGGCAGACATCACCGCCGCGGCCGTCATGGCCCTCCGCGACAAAACCGGCCTCCCGATGATGGAGTGCAAAAAGGCGCTGCTCGAGTGCGGTGGCAACACCGAGGAGGCCGTCGAGTGGCTCCGGAAGCAGGGCATCAAGACCCAGTCGATGCGGGCCGATCGGGAGACTTCCTGCGGCCGGCTCGCCGTCTACGCCGACCCCGCCAAGGGCGTGGGCACGATCATCGAACTGAAGTGCGAAAGCCCGCCGGTTGCCGGCAGCCAAGATTTCAAAGACCTCGCCTTCGACATCGCCACGACCCTGGCCCTCGGGCCGGGCGCGGCCACGCCAGCCGACCTGCTCGCCCAGAAGAGCACGGCGCACCCCGATCGCACGCTCGGCGAACTGAAGGACGAACTCTTCAATCGCATGCGGGAAGTCTTCGAACTCGCGCGGATCAAGCGGATCGACGGCGCCTGCGGCGGCTACGCCCATCACGACGGCTCCAAGGCTTCGCTCGTGGAGATCACCGGCACGGTGACCGGCCCACAGGCGGCCGAGGTGGCGAAGGATATCGCCATGCACGTCGTGGCCCTCGCACCGCAGGCGATCCGCAAGGAAGACCTCGACCCCGCCGTGGTGGAGAAGGAGCGGGAGATCCTCTCGGAGGCCGCTCGCAAGGAGGGGAAGCCAGAGAACATCATCGCCAAGATGATCGAGGGCCGGCTGCGAAACTTCTTCAGCCAGTGCGTGCTGCTCGAGCAGCCGTTCGTGAAGGACGACAAGCAGTCGGTCGGCCAGTTGGCGAAGTCGGCCGGCCTCGAGGTGAAATCGGTCGAGAACTGGAAACTTGGGGGATGACCGGTTCGATGCGCAGCCAGATCCGCCCGTTGCAGCGGACTTGCGGCCGGTGAACGTTCGCGACCCGGGAGCGTCTATCCGCAGTTCGGACCCGAGGATGCCGATGATCCACTCCACGCCCTACCGCCGCGTGCTCCTCAAACTCTCCGGCGAGAGCTTCGCCCGCCAGGGCGAGCGGGGCATCTCGATGGACGAAGTCGTCCACATCGCCCGGCAGACGGTGCAGGCCGTGGCACGCGGCGTGGAACTCGCCGTCGTGATCGGTGGCGGCAACATCCTCCGCGGAGGTTCCTTCACGGCGGGCAACACCGCGATCCAGGAGGCGACGGCCCACTACATGGGCATGCTGGCGACCGTGATCAACGGCCTCGCCTTGCAGGACGCCCTGGAGAGCCTCGGGGCCCAGACGCGGCTGATGACCGCCATTCGGATGGACGGCGTGGCCGAGCCCTACATCCGCCGGCGAGCCCGGCGGCACCTGGAGAAGGGGCGGATCGTGATCCTGGCTGCCGGCACCGGCAGCCCCTTCGTGACGACCGACACCGCGGCGGCCCAGCGGGCGCTCGAACTCGGCGCCGACATCCTCATGAAGGCCACCCGCGTCGACGGCGTCTACTCCGACGACCCCGAGAAAAACCCCCACGCCGTTCTCTACAACGAACTGTCGTATCAGCAGGTCATCCAGCAGAATCTCCGGGTGATGGACGGCACAGCCATCTCCCAGTGCCTGGAGCACGGGATGCCGATCCTCGTGTTCAACTACCGGCGCGAGGGCAACATCGAGCGGGCGGTCGCGGGCGAGCGGATCGGCACGATTGTGGGCACCCCGCGGCCGGGAGACGCCGCCTCCCCGCCCGCTGCGGGCTAGAGCGCAAAAGTTCATGTGGAGCGTCGTCTGAGCATGCGAGGGCGGGTAGGCGAAGGGGGTCGGCGAACGCTCGAGGAGCCTTGGGCGTATCCTCGCCCGGCGACGCGACTTTTGCCGCCCCCGACCTGGCGATATAGGTAAAACGAACGCGGGCTAGCCGCGTATACTCGGCGAACACCCTCCCACCCAGGAGTTTCGCCGATGGCCCTCGACGACATTCTGCTCGATGCCGAAGAACGGATGGAGAAGGCCGTGGACGTGTTTCGCCACGCCCTGACTGGCATTCGCACCGGCCGGGCCAACCCCGGTCTCGTTGACTCTCTCCGCGTCGAGGTCTATGGATCACCGACGCCGATCAAGGCGTTGGCGAGCGTGGGCGCGCCGGAGCCAAATCAGATCGTGGTCCGGCCGTTCGACCCGGGCACGCTCAAAGACATCGAAAAGGCCATCCAGGCCAGTGACCTCGGCCTCAACCCGCAGAGCGATGGCCGCCTGATTCGGATCGTGATCCCCGCGCTCTCCGCCGACGTCCGCAAGAAGATGTCGGCGCGGATCCGCGACCTCGCCGAAGAGGCCAAGGTCGCGATCCGCAACGTCCGCCGCGATGCCAACAAGGCTGCCGACACCGGCAGCTCCGACGGCGACCTCACCGAGGACGATTGCGAACGGTGCAAGGAGAACGTCCAAGAACTGACCAAGAAGTACGAGGGAAGCGTTGGCGACCTCGCGCGGACGAAAGAAGCGGAAGTGATGGAGCAGTGATGCGCCATCTCTCTTCACGAGCCCGCCCATGATCGAGGTTCACGAGCTCGCGAAGGAGTACCGTTCCGGCGGCAGGGCGGTGCGGGCCGTAGACGGCGTGTCGTTTGCGGTCGGAGACGGTGAGATGGTGGGGCTGCTGGGCGGCAACGGCGCCGGCAAGACCACCACCATGCGGATCCTGGCCACGCTCCTCAGGCCGACCTCGGGGACGGCGCGGGTCGCCGGTCGCGACGTGCGCGACGACCCGATCGGAGTCCGACGCCACCTCGGCTATGTCTCCACGACCACCGGCGTGCCCGACCGGCTCACGCCGCGGGAGGTGCTCGACTCCTTCGCGCGGCTCCACGGGCTCGATCGCGGTGCAATCGCCGCACGGATTGGTGGGCTCGCGGAGGCGCTCGATCTCGGAGCCTTTCTCGACCGGCCGTGCGGGCGGCTCTCCTCGGGCCAGCGGCAGCGGGTCTCGCTGGGGCGGGCGCTGGTGCACGACCCGCCGGTGCTCGTGCTCGACGAGCCCACCAGCGCGCTGGACGTGCTGGGTTCCCGTGATCTGTTCGGCCTGCTGGCCGGGCTGCAGGCCGACGGCCGCACGATCCTCATCTCCACGCACCGGCTTCACGAGATTGAGCATCGCTGCGATCGGTTTCTTGTCATCGACGCGGGCAGAATCGTCGCCGAGGGCTCGCGGGAAACGCTCGTCGCCGGACGGCCTGGCGGCCTGGAGGAGGCGTTCTTCGCCACGATTGGCCGGGGGGCCGCGCCATGATCCCGTCCGCTCCCACCGGTGGCTGGCCCGCCCGACTCGCGATCGCCCGCCGCGACCTGGTGGAGTTCGTCCGTGATCGTCGCGCGCTGTTCATCACCCTCGTGATGCCGATGGCGATGTACCCGCTGCTCGCTCTCTCCAGCACGCTCGGCATCCGGACGGCGATCCTCGACCTCGACCGGCGGCAGGAGGCCGAGCAGCTCGTGCTGGCATTCTCCGGCGAGGATGCTGAGGCCTTCGGGATTCGCATCGGCTCGCTGGCCAGCCGCAGCGCGGGGCGGCCAGCCGACTGGCCCGAAACGATCGCCATGCGGATTTTTGACGCCGAAGAGGCCCTCGCGCTCATCGATGAAGGGGTCGCCGACGCCTGGATTGCCATCCCACGCGGAAGCATCGCGAGGCTCGACGGGGAGGGCACGCTCCCGCTGGAGGTCAGGCTCTCGACCGTGCGACCGCCCGACCGCCGCGTGAAAGAACACGTGCTCACCGTGCTGCGAAGCGTGGCCGACGAGGTGCGGCTCGCCCGCCTAGAGCGGGCTGGTCTGCCCGCCAGCCTCATCGAGCCCCTCCGGATCGACTTCACCGGCGATCAGCCCGCCGCATCGGGCTCGGCCGTCCGTGAGATTCTCCCCACGGCGATCGCCGCCGTGCTCGTGCTGTTGGCCCTCCTGACGGCGACCGGCGCGTTTTATCCGGCTATCGACGCGATCGCCGGCGAGAAGGAGCGGGGCACGATCGAGACGCTGCTGATCGCCCCCTGCTCGGCCTTCGACATCGTGGCCGGCAAGTTCATGGCGGTGTTCGCGGTCACGCTCGCCACGCTCGTGGCCAATGCCGTGTCGATAGCCCTGACGACGACGGTGCTTGGCCGGTTCCTGCCGGCGGGCATGGTCGGCGGGCTGCCGCTCGGCGGCGCGCTCGCCTGCGCCGCGGTCACGCTCGTGGCTTACGTGGGTCTCGCGGCCGTCGCCGCAGCGCTCTGCCTCACGGTCACCGCCGCATCAAAAAGCGCGAAGGAAGCGCAAAACACGCTCACGCCGGTGGTGATGCTGATCGCGGCCCTCGCCGGCTCCGCCCTGCTGCCGGGCTCGGAGGACCGCCACTGGTTGCCGGCCATTCCCTTTGCCGGCCAGGTGGCCGTGGCCCGCTCGATGCTGAGCACGCTCCACGAGCAGGCCGCTGCCCCTTCTGCGGCCACTGCAGACGCACAGCCAACTCCCGTCGGATTGCTGGTGGGGCTGGCAATCTCCGTGGCCTCGTCGGCCGCCTTCACCTGGCTCTTGCTGCTGCTCACCGCGTCGCTGGTGTCGAATGAGGAGATTCTGTTTCGCGGCCCCGATACGGCCGTCCGCGGCTTCCGGCGGCCGCCGCCCCGGTCGCGGCCCACGCCCGGGCAGGGCTTGGCCGTCGTGCTGATGGGATTCGCCGCCCTGTGGTATGCGCAGGGTCTCGCGCCCGAGGAGTTGGTGCCGGCCTTGCTGGTCCAGCAGGCCATGGCCGTGCTCCTGCCGCTACTCGCCATCGCCTGGTGGCAGCGGGTCGATGCCCGAGATGCCTTTGCGCTGCGTCGGCCCGCCGACTCGCCCCTCAGCATGACGGCTGCCTGCGCCGGTGGGATGCTTGTGGGCGTGGGGATTTTCTTCGCCGGCGCTGCCGCTGCCCTTGCCTTCTGGCAGGATGAAATCTCTCCCGAAGCCCGCCGCTTCGCCGGCCAGATCGTGGAACTTGTCCGCGGCGGGCCTGCCTGGCGAGCCGTGCTGATCCTCGCCGTAATGCCGGCGGTCTGCGAGGAGCTCTGCTTTCGTGGCTGGGTGCTCTCGGCCTTTGCCGGCGACCACCCGTCACGACGGCGGGCGGTGATCGCGGTCGTCGCGCAGGCCGCGGCCTTCGCCGCGTTTCACCTGCTCCCGGAGCGGATGCCGCAGACGTTCCTGATGGGGCTCGCCCTGGGCGGGATGACGCTGGCCACGCGGAGCATCCTGCCGGCTATCGTGGCCCATGCAGCCCACAATGCCACGCCCGTGCTCCTTGTGGCGAGATCCGCAGCCGCCGATCTCGAGGCCGCCGATGGAATGGGGGCAGCGGGTCTGCCTCCCTGGGCCGTCATGGCTGCGATAGGATGCCTGATCACGGGCGGCGGACTGCTGGCAGCCTCCCTCCGCGGCAGGCCTGAGAAAACTTCATGGATGTGATCGAGACCCCACGAGCCCGGCCGTGCCCGTTCCGGCACGCCATCGCCTGCCTGGCCCTGGTGGTGGGTGCCGCTGATCTTCATGCCGAGCCCTTCGTGGAGGAGAAACCACAAGCCGGCAGACAGTTGCGGGTTGCCATCACCCCGATCTCCACGGCCGTCGAGTATCGCGACACCAAGCCGATCGGGGCGATGATCGACGTCTGGCAGGAACTCGCGCGGCGGCTCGACGTAACCACCGAGTTCGTTCCCAAGAAGACGTTCGTGGACCTCATGGGCGCGGTGATCAACGGCGAGGCCGACGTGTCGCTCGGCCCGATGGCGATCACCGAGGAGCGGGAGCGGACGCTCGACCTCACGCACCCCGTGTTCCATTCGGGCATGCGGATCGCCGTGCGGCAGAAGACCGATACCGGATTCCTCACGGCGATCCGTTCGATGCTTTCCTGGCAGTTGCTGGCCCTGTTGGGCCTCGTGCTGGCCATGGCAATCGTCTCTGGCCACCTGCTGTGGTGGTTCGAGCGCCGCCGGAATCCGCGGTCATTCCCCCCGGAGTATCCCCGCGGCGTGGGCGAGGCCCTGTGGTGGATCGCCTCGACGATCGTGACCGGCGGCTGCGACGACAAGCACGTCGACGGGCCGCTGGGGAGGATGGTGGCCTTCGCCTGGATGATCGGTGGCATCGGCCTGCTCGCCGCCTTTACCAGCGTGCTCACGGCCACGATCACCGCCGAGCAGGTCACGGGGGTGATCCACGGCCCGCGGGATCTGGCCGGCCGCTCGGTCGGCTGCCAGGCAGCCTCGGTATCGGTGGGGTCGGTGCGGCAGCGAGGAGGCGCGCCGCAGGAGTATGCCACGATCCGCGATGCGCTCGAGGCGCTCTCGCTCGGCATGGTAGAAGCGGTCGTGGGCGAGAGCGAAACCCTCATGCTCGCGGTGAGCCAGATGGGCAGAAGCCACCTGAAGATCGTGGGGCCGATGTTCGATTCGTACGACTACGGCCTGGGGCTGCCCAACGGCAGCCCGCTCCGCGAGGAACTCAACACCACGATCCTGCGGATGCGGGAGGATGGCTCACTCGAGCGCATCCGCGAAACGTGGCTCGGCAAGCACGACTGACCGGAGGCACGGCCGGAGACGGCCCCTCCCTCTCCAGGCCGGCCTACGGCCGCCACTCGACGGCTAGGATCGAGACGTCGTCGAGCGGGCCATTCGGCTGGCACCATGTCTCGACCGCCTCCAGCAGGCTGGCCACGCCCACCTCGACCGGGGCGGCCCGCGAGGCCGCGATGCATGCGGCCATGGCGTCGTCGCCGTAGGGATTCCTGTCTTTGTCCATCGCCTCCGGCACGCCGTCGGAGTAGAGAAAGAGTCGGTCGCCAGGCACCAGCTGCAGCGTCTTCTGCGTGTACTCCACGTCAGGCACGAAGGCGACCGGAAAACTCTCAGTGACGTGAAGCTCGACGTCGCCGCCTCCTGCCGGCAGCCGCACGAGGGCCGGATGCCCACCAGAGCAGTAGTCGAAGCGACCAGTGGGAAGATGGAGCACGCCGTAGAGGATCGTGAAGTAGAGCCCCGAGAACTCGTCGGCCTGAAAGAGCTTGTTGAGCTGGGTGGTCACCTCGGCGGGAGACGAGACGGTGATTCGGCCATCGACACCCTGCCGCACGAGCAGCGACGAATCGGAGACCTTGGGGCTCAGGAACCGGCCCACGGTCACCGCCATCAGCGACGAGGGCACGCCGTGGCCGCTGACATCCACCACGTACAGGCCGGCATGCTCGTCGTCGAGCCGGAAGGCGTTGAGGAAGTCACCGGCCAGGCTCTGGCAGGGGACGTACTTCCAGGCCAGGCGGGTGCCGGGAATCTCGATATCGTCGGCCGGGAGGAGCGACTGCTGCACTTTCGCCGCCGCCTTCAGGTCGCGGACCATGTGGGCGTTGATCCGGGAAATCTCGGCGTTGAGCGTGGAGAGTTCCTCGTTGGACTTCTGCAGGCCGTCGCGGGCGACGGAGAGTTCCTGGTTGGCGACCACCAGTTCCTGGTTCTTCGAGACTGCATTTTCGAAGGTCGAGACGAGCAGGTTGAGCACCTGCTGACGGCCGGCCTTCACCCGGAACTTCTGGCCGGCGAGCGTCACCTCGAGCATCGTCGCGGCTGCATCGTCGGCCGCCTCCAGCGGCGTCTCGAGAAGCGCGTTCATCCGCGCCAGCAGGTAGTCGGGCTCATAGGGCTTGGTGACGTAGTTGTCGGCCCCAGAGTCGAGTCCCCGGATGATGTCGATCGGGTCGGAGAGCGTGGACAACAGGATGAATGGCACCGTCCGGAGCGCCGGGTCTTTCTTGATCGCCGCGCAGAACTCATAGCCCGTCATCTCCGGCATCTCGATGTCGGAGACGATGATGGCCGGCCGCCGCTCCTTGACCAACGCCAGGGCCTGAGCGCCGGTCTCACCCCAGCGGACGGTATGGCCGGCCTCGGTCAGCCGCCGCTGCAGCATCCGCGCCTGGATACGGCTGTCCTCGGCGATCACCACGTCGACACCAGTCGTCGGGGGTACCGCCGGTTCGTTGGATTCGTGTGCCACGGGTCGGCCCGCCGTCAAGTGAAGGTGGGCAACGCGGTCGGCGCATCCTTGTGGATGCTGAACAGCTTGTCGAGATTCGTGATCTTGAAGACCGTCAGGATCTCGGGGCGGATGCCACACATCTTCAGCCGACCATGGCCGGTCGAAATCTTGCGGTGCAGCTGGCCGAGCAGGCCGAGCATGGCACTCGACATAAACTCCACGTTCGAAAAGTCGAGCAGCACGTCGGGGCCTGATGCCTTGCCGATCAGCTGGGTCATCTCGGTGCGAATCTCGTCGAGCACGGTGTCGTCGAGGATCTTCTTGTCCTTGAAGAGAACGAGGTGAACGTCCCCCGTCTTCCCGGTCTGAATGCGGCGGAACTGGTCCATGGTGCGATGGCCCTGGCAAATGGGTGAAGCGGGGCAAGACGTGACTGCAGCCCTGCTGGAGAGCCTAGCGTTTCGGGCCCCGTGCCGCCACCGGCACACGAACCGGCCGTCTGGCGGGCGACCACACGGAAAGGTCACCGCAGTTTTCCTGGCCGCGTGGGTGAACATTTCGCTCGACGAGGATTCTCATGCCTGGGCCGGAAACATCCGATCGCTCCACGGGAAGGGGTCGTGTCGGTTGCAGCGGCGCGACACGGGGGCTGGGCCGGACTCGGCGGTATGCAGGAGGGGAAGCCATGGTCTTACGAGTGCTCGCCATCGCGGTGGTGGGATCAGCGCTGGCGTGTGGTCAGGAGAGCCGCGGAGAGCCGTCCCGCGAGTACGTCATGTTCGACGTGCTGTTTCTCGACCGCGACAACGCGACCAACAACCAGCCGATCCTGCTCGACGGCCAGTCGGGTCTCAATCCGGGCGGCACGATCTTCACCACCCGGAGCATGACGCCCACCACGGGGCCGGGCGTGCGGCTGTTCGTGGGCGAGCACGGGTGCGACGAGACCGGTTGGGAGGTTGGCTACTGGGGCGTGTACGGCTGGTACGGAGACGTCCGGGCCGACGTGCCGGGCGGCCTGGCCGTGCCGGGCAAGCTCGGCAAGAACGTGCGGGGCTGGAACTCCGCCAACACCGTGCAGGCAAACTGGTCGTCGACGCTCAACGTGGTGGAACTGAATCTGCTGCGAAGCGAGTTCAGCGGTGGCTGCGAGCCATCTTCGCCACGACCGTCGCGGCGGTGCCGCCAGGAGACGGAAATCGACTGGATTGGTGGCCTCTTCTGGGCAGGGCTCGAGGAGCAGGCCGCCCTGCAGGTGACACCGTTTGCCACCAGACCGTCCACCGCCTACCGGGTCGCGACCAGTTCCAACCTGTTCGGCGGGCAGCTCGGCGTGCGGGGGCGGCGGACCTGGGACCGCTTCTCGCTCGAGAGCTGGTTCAAGGCGGGCCTGGGCGGCGCCTGGCTCGCACAGTCGGCCTCACCGATCACCGATTCGCTCCCACAGCAGTTCCAGTACCGGCCGGGCCGCAACGCGTCGGATACCGGCATGGGATTCCTGAGCACCATGAACCTCTCGGCGATCTACCGCTTCACCGACGTCTGGGGCCTGCGAATCGGCTACAACGTTGCCTGGATCAGCGGCGTGGCTCTGGCCCCGAACCAGTGGGATTTCACCGACACCACCACGAGCGGCACCGGAGTGCGCGGGGCGGGCGGACTCTTTCTGCACGGCGCCAATCTGGGCCTCGAGGCTCGCTGGTAGCCACCGCCGCCGCGACCGCCGCCGCGATCACGGCTGGCGGGTGAAGAGCAGTGGCGGCGTGTCTTTGGGCGCCGCTGCGAGCGAGAACTCGAACGAGTCGGCCGTCTTCGGGGTGACCTTCGCCACCATGGTACCGGCCGACTCGCTCACCAGCGCCACAGCGTCGGCCGTGGTTTCGATCGAGCCGTCGAGCGTGACCGGCGGCTTGCCGTCGGGCTGTGCCTTCCACGTGAACTTCGAGTCGGCGGTGACGGTGAGCTGAATCGTGTCCTTCCCGCTGGTCGCCTTCCAGGTGCCGACTAAGTCGATTTCGGGAAGGGCCTGCTCGGCCGCCGGTCTGGCGGTGGCTCCCTGGGAAGCCGACTCCGCGGTCGGTGCGGGCTGGGCCTGATCCTGGGCCGCCGGCGCGATCGCGTCGAGAAGCCGCTTGGCCACCACGTCGCCGGGTTGCTTGGCGATGACGACCCGCAGCGCGGCAGCCGCCATGTCGGAAGAGCCGCCCACCAGATACTGATAGCCGAGCACGAAATGGGCCGCAGCATCGTCAGGATGGGTGCGGCAGAAGTCCTCGAGTTTCCGGAGATGCCCCGTGTAGGCATCGACGGATCCGTAGACGTTGCTCACCGTCGTCCAGTCCATGCCGGGCGCCGAGGCGAGCACGGAGTTCAGGGTGGCCGCGGCTTCGGGGTAACGACCCAGCGCGAACAGGGCCAGCGCCCGCACCTCATGGATGACCGAGTCTTTGGGTGAGAGCCTAAGCGCCTTGTCGAATCCCGCGAGCGCCCCGGCGTAATCACCTGCTTTGAACTTCGCGAGCGCCTCGTCGACGGCCACGTCTGCAGGCGAGACCTGTGCCGCCGCCTGCGAATCGTCGGCTGGCTGCGTGCCCTCGACAACCGGAGCGGCCTGGCCGCTGGCGGAGGAACTGTCGACGAACACGGGCTGCGAATAGTCGTATGGGGATGCTGCTACGACCGCCGCGGGAACCGCTGAATAGTAAGGATTGACATAGCCCGCGGCACCGTAGCCGAGAGTGCCATAGCCCAGCCCCCAGTTGCCGACCGACGAGAGCAGGCCCCAGGTGGCCGCCCCCGCGGCGAAGGGCGCCCACCAGCCGCCGTTGTAGCCGCCCCAGTTGCCATTCCAGCCGCCGTTGTACCAGTTGCCGTAGTGCGGATTGACCCATCCGGATCCGCCGCCGTAACCGCCGCCGTAGCCCCAGCCGCCGTAACCGCCGCCCGGGTATCCCCAGCCGCCGTAGCCACCGCCGACGTGAACGTTGTTGAAGTTGTTATTGTTGAAGTTGTTGTTGAAGTTTCCGCTATTGAAGTTTCCGTTATTCCAGATCGCATTGCCGTCGCCGATCCCTGGCCTGTTGCCCCCGATGCCGGGTCGCCCGGGCCCGTTGGGCCGAGAGCCGCCGGGTCGGTTACCAAAGCCGGCCAGATCACCGGGCAACGTCGTTGGCCTGTTGCCCCCGATGCCGGGCCGGTTCCCACCGATGCCGGGCCTGTTCCCACCGATATCCCCAGGCAAGGTCGTGGGCCGGTTGCCGCCCACGCCCGGTCGATTGCCCGCGCCGATATCCCCAGGCAAGGTCGTGGGCCGGTTGCCGCCGCCACCTGGTCGATTGCCTCCGGCGAGGCTGCCACCGGGGCCGGGGAAGTTCGGACCGGGGAACGACGGCTTGGTCGTCGGCCCGAGTCCGGGGCGGTTTCCGGGGAGTGCTCCAGCGCCACCGCCCGGTAGTTGACCGGGAAGCGTCGTGACACCGGGACGATTGCCCCCGCCATTCCCGCCTCCCTGCACAGGACCACCGAGTTGACCGGGCCGCAGCGAAGGCGATGGACGCGTTGCAAACCCACCGCCGGGACGACTGGCCGCGCCGCCACCGATGCCCCCCAGCCCAGAGAATCCAGGCTTGGGCGCCGGCCTCACCATCCCGCCGCCACTACCGGGTTGACCGGGCATGGCTGCCGCTCCGCCGCCAGGTCGAATCGCTCCCAACCCGGGTCGTGAACTCATGCCCGGCATCGGGCCGGTGACCTG
This sequence comes from Planctomycetota bacterium, assembly GCA_003670825.1. Classification (GTDB taxonomy): domain Bacteria; phylum Planctomycetota; class Planctomycetia; order Pirellulales; family UBA1268; genus QWPN01. The sequence continues at coordinate 681 of QWQL01000028.1, read as the reverse complement.
CGGCCGCGACGCTGCGTTGGGAAGCGATGGCCGCGCGAGGTTGGGCCGCTGCTGCGATCCCACGCTCGGACGCTGGAAGTTGGGAGTTTGCGGTCGGGCCATGCCTCCCATGCCCCCCGGCATTCCCGCGGGTCGCTGTGCCGTCGGCATGTTCGGTCGTGCCGTCGGCATGTTCGGTCGTGCGGTGGGCATCTGCGGTCGTGCGGTCGGCCTCTGCGGCCGCGGAGTGGGCATCTGCGGCCTGGCCTGTGGCGCCGGCCGTGACATCGCGGGCCTGCCGGCGCCAGCGCCACCGCCGCCGCCACCGCCGGCCCGGCCCATCGACGGGCGTCCATGGGCCTCGGCCGCCACCAGAACGACGGCGAGGGCACACCAGACACAACCCTCACGCAGACCTACAGCACGCAGACGCATGGACAGTTACTTTCTCGAGAGCGTTGAGAAGGGGATTGAACACGCAGGAACATCACAAGCGTTTCCGCGTCACTTCGCCGCGGCCGCTGGCGCTGCGGCCGGGGGCTTGCGGGCGATCACCAGTTTGAAATCGGGCTCCTGAGCACCGCCAACGATGCGGTCAGTGCTCTCGACGACGAAGTGGTCAGCGTCCGACGGACGAATCGTGACGGTGGCCGAGCCGATGCTACCGTCTGGCAGCGTGGCCTCCGACTTCACCACCCAGCC
>QWQL01000177.1 GCA_003670825.1 Planctomycetota bacterium | reverse complement strand
GCTGCGTGGGATGCGGACCTGGTAGTCGGGCACGAACCGCCGGGGACTCACCACCGCCAGGGCGACGTCGCCGCGGGTCGTGCTCTGGAGCCAGCCGAGGGCGTCGTTGGAGGCGTCGGCGAGCAGCGCCCACTCGCGGCAGTCCTCAAGGCCGGGCAGCCCGCTGGGGAACCGGAGGATGTCGCCGGCATCGACGTCGATCCGCCCGAATCTGGTGGTGTTGATTCGCATGATGCTGGCACTCCGTTGCCTGAACAAAACCTGGACCGCCGCGGCGACCCGATCGAACTTCCGTTCGTACCCTTGAGATCGGCAGTCAGGGCGGTTGGGGTGGAGAAAAAAGGTTTGGCGAAGAAAACCGGATACGGAAGAGCTTGCCGGCAGGGCACTTCCGAACAGTCGCGGGTTTTTTGCCGCCCGCTTGACCGGCCGCCAAATTCCTCACAATCGGTGCCAGCGGCGTCTTGCGGCGGCCGTCGATCTGCCCGTGAACGCCCCCCGTCCACCCGGTACCAGCCCATGCGCCCCACGTTCGCTTTGTCGCTCGTCGTCCTGGTGACTCTCCTCACGTGTGCGGGCGGCTGCACGACCGGCGAGTACGGGGCGGAGTATGAGTCGCGAGTTCAGGACTTCCGCAGGGATGCCGTGTTCGCCGTGCTCGCCGGGCAGGCGACTGACGTTGCCGACGGTCGCCTGCGGATACGGCTCCCGATGGATCTTGGCCCTCAGACTGAAGACGACGGGACGAAGATCCGTCAAAAGCCCCCGTTCGTCAGGGATTTTCCCGGCTTCGCAGCGGCGTACGAGAAGACCGTCACGAAAGGCAACATGCGACTGCCGGCGGTGCTGACCGTCGGCTTCGTGCCTGCCGCCGAGCAGCGGCATGCCGCGGTCGAAGCGGCGATCCTGGAACAGGTCCGTCGCGACGAGTCGTTTCGGAAGGCCGACTGGCAGCGGGGGAGGGCCGTCGAGCCCGCCGCGGCGGGGCCGGCCGTCTGGGACGTGCTCGTGCTCAAGGGGCAGCAGGAGTTCGAGAGCATCGTGGCCGACACGCCGGAATACAAGAAGTGGCCGGGGCTGTGCGAGATCTGGGTGTCGGCCGATCCGAAGCAAGACCACTGCACCGTGCTGGCGCTGCGGGTTCCCGATGAGATCGCCGACACGTTGCCCGTTCAACCCGAGCAGTTGATCGAACTGGTAGCCCGCACGGTCCATGTGGTGCCACCGCCGGATGAGGAGCCGGCCGCCGATCCTCCCCGCGCGAAGTGATGCCTGACCTCCCAGGGAGGGCTACTGCCACATCGGCTGGGCCCGCCAGGCGGCGAGGGGCGCCAGCAGGAGCAGCGGAATCCAGGCCCCGATCGAGGCGCTGAAGGCATCGCCGGTCACCAGGGCGTGGGAGCCCATGACCGTGAGGAAGAAGATCACGGTCATGCCGACGCACAGGCCGACGGCGACGAACACGCCCCGGCGGCTGGGCCCAAGCACCAGCGGGATGCCGAGCATCACCAGCGCCATGTCGAGCAGCGGCGCCACGATCCGCGCATGGACCCGGAGCGGGACGTCGGCGCCCACGCCGAGGCTCGGGTTGCGGATCGCCCGCACGAGATCAAACGTGGACGAGAACTGGCTCCAGTTCATCGACCCAATGAGCTGTTCGAAGGTCACATCGCTTGCCACGAAGCACTCCCGCGGCTGCAGCCAGGCCGCTGCCGCCCGCGAGAGCACCACCGCCGTGCCGCCACAGTGCATCGTCGGCAGGCCATCGATATCGGCGGGCTCGCGGACGCCGCGGAGGAGGTAACCGGCAGGATGGTCGCCGTCGGCAGGCTTCCAGAAGGCCTCGGTAGCCGTGATCTGAGGGCCGTAGCTGCCAAGCTGCGGAGGCATCAGCAGGCTTGGGTGGTCGATTCGGGAGCTCATGGCCTGGGCCCCCCGGCCACGGAACAGGATCTCGGTGCGGTTGTCGTACCGGGGCTCGAACGGCTGCACGAACTCCCCCCGCAGGTCTTGGGCATTGCGGGCGAAGGCCTCGCGGATCTGCGGCAGGACGAGCTCACGATTGGTGGCTGCGGCGAGGGCGACGACGGCCGAGAACACGAGGACGGGTCGGGCGATCCGCCACCGGGGCACACCCGCCGCGAGCAACGCGGTGAGCTCGTTGTGTCGTTCCAGCCACGTCAGCGCGAACATCGCACTGGCCAGCGAGATCACCGGGCTCGTGGCGTCGAAGAACCAGATCAGCCGGCAGCCGTAGTACGACGCCAGCACCTTCGCCAGACTGCCGGTCTCGGCCGCGTGCGACAGGAACTCCTCCATGTTCGTGAACGCGTCGAATACGAAGTACAGGCCGGCGAGGCTGACGAACACCACGACGAAGGCGTGGAGTTGGGCGCGGCCGATGTAGCGGTCGATCAGCATGGACGCTTGACGAGGGCTGGGGCCGACGGACGATGGGAGGATTCCCGCCGATTCCGGCCGCTTCCGCGAGGTGGCGGAGGGTACGGAGCTCGAGCGGGACCGTCAATCTGGGAAACCCCGCGGATGGCCTGGTCGGACCTGCCCGGACTGGCGACGATCCTGGACCTGCTCTGTCCGCCGCGGTGCGGGTTTTGCGGGGCCGACGTGGCCGAGGAACGGCCCGGCAGGGGCCTGAGCTGTGAGCCGTGCGCGGCCGCGTTCTCGCGAGACGTGACGCGGTGCGGGGTCTGCGGGGAGCCCGCGGAGGGTGACGGGGGCTGCCACCGGTGCCGAGGTCGTCGCCGAGACTGGGACGGCCTCGCCGTGCTCAGCTCCTACGGTGACGACGTCCGCGAGCAGGTGCTGCGGGCGAAGCGGCCGGCCGGCGAGGCCGTGGCCGCGGCGCTCGCCGGCCTGCTGGTTCGCAAGCACCGCGAATCGTTCGCCGACTGGCGGATCGACGTGGTTGCGCCCGTGCCGATGCACTGGAGGCGTCGGTTAGCTCGCGGCACGAGCGCCGCGGATCAACTGGCCGCGGCGGTGGCTCGCGGACTCGGCCTGCCGATGAGGCGGTTACTCCGCCGCCGCCGGGCCACCCCGATGCAGAACGAACTCCCGTTTGAGGACCGCCGCGGCAACGTCCGGGCCGCCTTTCGCGCACCCCGCCGCGTGGCCGGCCTGCGGGTGCTGCTCGTGGACGACGTGGCCACGACCGGGGCCACTCTGGCCGAGTGCCGCGGCACGCTGGTGGAGGCCGGGGCCGCCGCCGTCTACGCTGCGGTGATTGCCAGGGCCGATCGGGGCTCCGGCACCGACCCCTTCCGTTGATTCCAGGAGGCCGCCGCGGCGGCCGACGACGCATGCCTGCCACCCATCTGCTCCGCGTCGGCACTCGGGCCAGCGCACTGGCCCGCACTCAGACGGGCTGGGTTGTAGACCGGCTGCGGGCTCAGGGCGTTGACGTGGTCGTGGAGACGATCACGACCCGCGGTGATCATCGAAGCGACCTGCCAATCGCAAAGATTGGCGGTGACGGCGTGTTTGTGCGGGAACTGGAGCAGGCGCTACGCGACGGACGGATCGACGTGGCGGTGCACAGCCTGAAGGACCTGCCGACGGCCGAGACCCCCGGACTCGTTCTCGCCTGCGTTCCCGAGCGGGCCACACCATTCGATGCCCTGGTCGGCCGCACGGCTCCCCGGCTCGATGAGCTACCCTCCGGAGCCGTGGTCGGCACGTCGAGCATTCGGCGGGTCGTGCAACTGAAGGCGGCACGGCCAGACCTGCAGGCCGTGCCGCTGCGTGGCAACGTCGACACGCGGCTACGAAAACTGGATGCGGGGGAGTATGACGCGGTGATTCTCGCGGCGGCCGGCCTCGAGCGGCTCGGTCTCGCCGACCGGATCACGCAGCTCATGCAGCCGCCCGAGTTCTGGCCAGCCGTGGCCCAGGGAGCCCTCGGCATCCAGGTCCGGGCCGACGACGTGCGGACGCTTGCAGCGGTCGCTCCGCTGGACCACGCGACGACGCATGCCGCGGTGATCGCTGAGCGGCGGATGCTAGAGAATCTCGCGGGAGGTTGCCTCGCCCCAATCGGCGGCTGGGCCCGTCTCTCCGCCGCCGGCGGGCTCGTGCTGGGTGGGTGCGTGCTCGAGATGGATCAGCCCACGGAAGCCGTGCGACGGATCGTCGCGGAAGAGACGGTGGCGCTCCGGGATCAGACGGAGCCTGCGGCGCTCGGCGAGGCCGTGGCGGCTCGACTCCGCGCCGCCGGTGCCGAAGCCATGCTCCAGCGAATGCGGACGCGACTCGCCTGACACGGAATCCCTGACACGGAATCCCCGACACACGTCTTCGGTCAAAAAGCCCGGTCACGACGTCGGGCTGAAACCCCGTGGAGGCGACAGGCATCGCTCAGAGGAAGGGTGTGTCAGCGTGGTGTGCTCGATACACTTCCTCCGTCGTCGCACGTTGTGGCGGCGGTGCCGATCCATCGCGAGAGAGCGGCGAGCTGTCACTTGAATCAAAAATGTTGAATGTGTAGAGTTTGGCCTGGAAAAGAGGCCGTTGGGAACGCATTGCGGCGACCAGCCGCGGAAGGTTTGAGGCACATGGCGATCAAGGTGGTGATTGCGGACGATCACGAGGTGGTCCGTCGCGGGTTGGTGAGCCTTTTGGCCGGTTCTGACATCAAAATCGTCGGTGAAGCGACGAGTGGCGAAGAGGCCGTGAAGGTCTGCAAGAAGGCGAAGCCCGACGTTGTCTTGCTCGACATCCGCATGCAGGGCAAAGACGGGCTGCTGGCCCTCGAGAAGATCCGGGCCGAGATGCCGGCCGTTCGCTGCGTGATGCTGTCGACGTTCGATAATCCGACCTACGTCGCCCGGGCCGTGGCCGGCGGGGCCCACGACTACATGCTCAAGGGTTGCACGCGGAGCGAGTTGATCACCTCGATCACCGGCGCCGCCGCTGGCCAACTACCGATGAAGGCGGGAGAAATGCGGCGGGTCGCCACCACGATGGCCAATCGCGTGGCCACGGCCGACCCAGATATCCCGCTGACACAGCGGGAGACGCAGGTGCTCAGGCATATTGCGTTGGGTCTCTCCAACAAGGAGATCGCCCAGTCCCTGACGATCAGCGTGGAGACGGTCAAAGAGCACGTGCAAAACATCCTGCGAAAGATCGCCGTCAGCGACCGCACGCAGGCCGCCGTGTGGGCCGTCCGCCGCGGGGTGGCCTGAAGAATCCTCAGGCTCCTTCCCGGAGGCTCGCCCTGGTGTAGGCCTTTGTGCCTGCACAATGCCGGGGTGGGCCCCGCTCACCGCGCGCGTGGGTGGGCCTTGTCGAAGGCCTCGAGAAGACGGCTGGTTGTGACGTGGGTGTAGATCTGCGTGGTGACGAGGCTCTTGTGGCCGAGGAGTTCCTGCACGCTCCGGATGTCGGCCCCGGCGTCGAGCAGGTGCGTGGCGAAGCTGTGGCGGAGCGTATGGGGGCTGGCCTTGCCGGCGAGCCCGGCCACAGCGAGATGCTTT
>QWQL01000179.1 GCA_003670825.1 Planctomycetota bacterium | reverse complement strand
GTTCCGCGGCAACAATCGCTCCCGTCCCCGTCGCTATTCCACGAGCCCCTCGACGATGTCGCGGGTGGCCCGTTCGATCGCCCGCTGCCGCTCCGCGAGCCGGCCGAGCACGGCCCGCAGCTCCGGCTCACCCGGCTGCTCCTCGGCCGCGTCGACCAGCCGTGAGAGTCGCTGCGTGCGGGTGTTCACCCGCAGCTGGAGGCTCCGCAGCATTTTGAGCTCCGAAAGCTTGTCGACCAGCGGCTGCTCGCCTGGGGCGCTGGCCCGGCCGCCAGCCGGCGACGCCTCGTCGGCCTGCTGCGCCTGCTGGGCCTTCTCGATCGCGGCCAGCATCTCCTCGAGCCCGACAACAAGATCGCCCAACAGGCCGAGCGTGTCGCGGCCGACGTCGCCCCGCGTCAGCCGGGCCGCGGCCTCCGCGGAATCGTCGTGGACCTGCTCGAGCGCCTGCGGGATCGCTGCCGCCGTGCCGTCATCGCGGAGGAGCGTCAGGGCCTTGGCCGCGTCGACGGTGATCGCCCCCTGCTCGCGGCTGAGTCGCGCGGCCTCGAGCTGCCGCTCCCGCTCCGCCTGCGCGGCGGCGACGGCGGAGAGTTTCTCGGCGTCGGCCAGCACGCCCCGTTCCGCCTTGAGCATGCCACGGATCCGCGCCTCGAGCTGCACGAGCAGCCGCGTGACCTCCTCCTCCCGCACCTGCCGAAGAATCTCCTCCAGCTCAGCCCGCGCCGTTTCCAGCTCCTCGACCGCCCGCTGCTGCGCCTCCCGCGCCTCCCCGCGCTCCGCCCCGTCGAGCTGCTCCCGGGCCTGACGCATCCGCTTCTCCGCCGCCTCGAGCCGCTGCCGCGTGCGGCGGGCGCGGGAGCCATCGTCGTCCTGCTCATCGTGCTGCTCGTCGGTAGCAGGCCGCTGGTCCTCGGCGGGCGCAGGGTGGCCATCTCCAGGCGTCTGCTCCGCACCAGCGGCCGGCGGGTCGGCCTTCTGCGGCTCGTTCTGATCCCCACGGTCGTCGCCAAACCGCTCGGCAAACCGTCCCACGTCGTCACCGAGCGCGGCTGCCTCGTCGGCCGCGACCCGCTGCTTCTCGGCGAGTTCGCCCACCGCGTCCCCCGCCTCGGTCTGGCCCTCGAGGGCACGCTGGCGGGCGATCAGCGTGGCGAGTCGGCCAAGAATGGCCCGCACCTCCTTTGAGGTGTCGCTGAGCTGCTGCTCGCCGGCACCCGATTCGAGCAGCTCGAGCAGCCCGCGGAACTGCGCGAGCGCATCCTGCTGGCTCGTGCCCGCCTTCAGCAACTGCCCCTGCTCGAGCATGATCACGATCGCCGCCACCCGGTCCTGCACCTGCTCCTGCCGCGCGCGGTCAAAGGCCGACCGCAGCACGCCGGCGCGGCGGGGATCGCTGACCGCCAGCAGATCGGCGAGCCGAAGAAACGACCGCTCGAGATCGCGATACCGTTCGAGGAGTTCGGCCTCGCGGGCGGCGAGCGATGGAGCGTCGCGGCCGGGGGGCTCGACCGCGAGCGCCGGCAGTGCGGGCATTGCCACGACGAGCAGGAGTATGAGGCACCACGGTCTGTGACGAGGCAGGCACTTCATGGCGACTCCAGCGCTTCCCGGCCGCGCTTCCGCTGGCGTTCGAGGGTCTCGCGACGGATCTCTTCCTGAACGCGAATCACGCCCCGGAGCCGCTCGATCACCTCGTTCACCGACTCCAACTCAAGCATCCGTTCAAGCACCATCCGCATCCGGGCCAGCGCCGCATCCACGGCGGGCACGATCGGCCGCCGGCCCGCTACGGCCTCGGCGGAGGCCGCGCGGCAGACGGCGGCCGCCGCCGCGAGTTCGCCGGTGACCATGGCGGCGAGCGGGTCGGCAATCTCCGCGATCAGCCGCGTATCGAGTTCGGGCGTCAGCGCCGCGTTGTTGGCGAACTCGCGATGGATCCCCCGAAACTCCTCGGCGATCTCGGCCGTTTCTCCGCCGGCCCGCGCCGTCGCCTCACCGCAGCGGCGGGCTGACGCGTCGTCGGGCGCGACATTCCCGGCGACCGACACCGCGAGCTCTCGGGCCTTCGCCAGGTCATCGATCGCGGCCTCAAACCGCCGCCGCAGCAGCACCTCGCGGGCTTCGAGCATCGCCTGCAACGCCTCGGGCGACACGACTTCGAGCGTCCAGGTGTCTCCCTCGGCTCCGTTGGCCGCGCCGTCGAGCGTGCAGCCGTCGCGGGCCGAGACCTTCACCTCCAGCCGCGTGCCGACGGCCAGGCCGAGTTCGGCCAGCCGCACGAGTTCGGGTCGCTCAGCGGTGAGTTGGACCACCTCCACCCCGCCCTCCACCCGGGCGATCGGCAGGTCGCGAGCGATCTCACCCGCCACGAGGCTGACCGTCGCGGAGGCCAGCCCGTGATCGTCTGAGATCGTGCCCTCGACAGGCAAAACAGCCTGCGGTGTGACGGCGGTCGAGATACCCGCGAGCCGCAGCGCGAGCCGCGGGGGTTGGTCGGCCACCGCGGTGAGCAGCAGGGCGACGGGATCCCGATTCGTGAGCCCCGCCTGATCGGTGAGCCGGATGAGCACGACGGTGTCGGCATCGATCGGCGGCGTGCGGGCCGCGATCGACTGCCCGCCGGCCAGCGCGGGGTCTAGTTCCGTGAGCCGCTGTTCCGTGGAGGGCCCCGCGGCGTGTTCGACCGCCGGTCGCAGCGCAATGACCGCGGCCGCCAGCGGCTTGGTCGTCGTGCAGGTGAGGTCGACCACCGACCCACGGGGCACCGGCACCGTCCGGCTCGCGGCCGCGTGGCGGCGGCCGCCGCCGAGGTAGTCGGGAAGCGTGTACGCCAGTTCCACGGCGGCCAGGGCTGGCGGATCGGCGACGCTGATCGACAGCCCGCGAAGTCTCGCATCACCGCCGCGGACCTCCACGGCCTGGTCCTCGCCCACCGCCTTGAGCGTGTGGCCATACCGCTGGCTCGCCGCGGCCGTGCCCCCCCGGGTGCCCATCCGCTCCGACCGCCAGGCTCCCGAGCCGCGGGTGCGGAGCTCGACCACCTCGGGAGGTTCGCCCTCCGCCACGGTCGCCCGCACCGATACCTCCACGTCGCTGCCCCGCGGCACCACCATCGCGCCGTTGGAAAAACCCTCGGCCTCCAGCGTCACCCGTCGCGGCCATGGGACGTCGGCCAGGGCGAGCATCCGCCGCGCCCACACCGTCGCCAGCGCGGGTCCGGCCACGGCGGCAGCCGCGGTGCCGGCGAGGGCCGCGAGGGCCGCAAGGGTGAGCACCGCCAGCCGCCCGCGGCGGAAGATGGCGGCTGCCCTCACGTCGCCGAGCCGCGCCGCCACCGTGCGGAGGGTCGCATCTACGAGCTCATCGTCGACGGGTTCGTCCGCCCGCGACTCGCGGTGGTGGGCATAGGCGACCGCCGTCGAGAGTCCGTCGGCGAATGCCGGGTGTGTCCGCTCCACGGCCAGCGCCAGCGAGGCGTCGGTGAGCGGCACCGCAAGCCGCCCGACCAGCCGCGTGACGAGCACCCAAGCGACCGCCGCGACGAGGATGCCCAGCAGCACCGCCCGCGGCCATGCCGGCGGCTCCACGAGCCGGTCGATGACCAGCGTCGCCCAGCCGCCCGCCACCGCGACCAGCGCAGCCGCCGCGAGCGACTCGATCCAGATCCAGGCCCGGGCCTCCCGGCGAAGCGCTGCCAACCGCCGCGTGATCGTCGCGGCGGCGGCCACCGCCGACGCATGGGCCATGCCTGTCTCTTGCACGGCAGTCTGGAGCATCTCGGTCATCACTCAGGCAAGCCTCGCGAGCCGACGAAGAACCCACTCGATGCACAGGCAGCCGCAGCCCACTGCCAGGAGCATCGCATTGAGCCGCTGCTTGAATCCGGTGTCGGCTGCTCCGATCTCATACTCCCGTCGCGACCGATCGGGAAGCGCTGCCGCGAGCGTGGTCACCGCCTCAGCCGTCGCGGCACCGTCCACGGAGAACCAGGCGGTGCCTCCGGTGGCGAGGGCGAGCTGCGTGAGCAGGCCGCGATCGAGACGGGGGTTGGCGCGTTCGCGATCGGGCAGCTGCACCTGAATGCGGCGGGAGAGCGGCTCGTCGCCGGCGGCGAGCGATTCGACCTCGACCTGCCAGCCTCCCTCGCGGACGGCGACGAACGAGCCGAACAGCGTGCCAGGGCGGGCAGGTTCTGCCACGAGCGACACGGGCATCCGCGTGCCGTCAGGGGCGACGGCCGTGCAGGTGGGCGGCCGCGCGGCCAGATCGGAGGCGCCCGTCACCACGCGCACCTTCACGCTCCCGCCCACGGGCACGCGATCCTGGTCGACGATCAGCCGGCCACGACGGGCTCCCCGCATCAGCCGCCCCTGCGACACGTGTCGCACCACCTGCGCCACCAGCCGCTCGTAGGCAGCCTCTGCGACCGACCGCAGCCGCCAGAGTTCGCCGCTGCCCGCCGAGAGCACGATCCCGGAACCATAGAACTGTCCGGCGAGGTAGATGCTCTCCCGCCCACCGGTGGACGTGCGGGCGTAGACCGTCGCACCGGGTTTGGCAGCCGTAGCCGGAAAGCAGGCATAGACCCCGGGAAACTCCCGCCACACCGCCTCGCTGGCGGCCCGACTGGAACCGAGCCAGAGAAACTCGGCCTCCAAGGCGTCACGGGTGAAGGCGAGCGGCCGCGGCTCGGGCCCCCCTGCCCCGCCGCCGGTTCCCTGCCCCGCCCGCCGCAGTTCGACGGGAAGGAGCCCACGGATCACGGCCGTCCGCGGATCGCCCAGCCACGCATCCATGAACACAGGGCCCGCGAGCAGCATCAGCCCTCCCGACTCGGCCGACACCCAGCGTTCTAGCCGCGCCTGCGCCGCCGGCTCCAGACGCCGCCAGTCGTAGTCGAATGCCACGATGGCGTCGTAGGTGCCCAGGGCCTCGTCTGAGGGCGGAAAGGCGTCGAGAATCTGGCGGGCATCCTGCGAGATCCCGGGCGCCGCCGTGCCGAGAAGCACGTCGACGGCGAAGCTCTTGTCGCGTTCGAGTACGTTTCGCATGAACTGATATTCGCGGCTCGGGCCGCCGGCCATCAGCAGCACGGTGGTCACGCGATCGACGACGTCAACCTCGGTGGACTGGGTGTCATCGGTGGCGGTGCGATCCGCGGCGGGTGGCGTCACCCGCACCACGAGCGTCCGCCGCCCGGCCGTCGGCAGCCCGGGCACGTCGAACCGCACGGGCACGAGTTCACCGTCGGCCGCAAGCATCACCTCGATGGTGTCGAGCACGCGGCCCGCGGCACCGGCGGCGGCATCGACCGGCTGCTCGAGGAGATCGACCCGCACCCGCTCACCAGCGCACCCATGCGGCTGCAGAAACGCTGACACCGCAAAGCGGTCGCCGGGAAAGACGCGGACTGGCGCCACGAGATCGGCCATCCGCACGTTGGCCGGCAGTCGCTCCGCGCCCACGCCGAGGGCGTGCACTACCACGCCCGCCTTCGCCGCCGCCGCACCGGCCGCCCGGGGATCGATTCC
>QWQL01000124.1 GCA_003670825.1 Planctomycetota bacterium | reverse complement strand
GCCTGCCGAGCGCTTTACGCGCGCGAGGCTAGGCCTTCCGAAGTGTGATGCCTTCAGCCGATACGGGTGTCGGCACCCCTTGGGTCAAGCAGGTTGGGTCAAGCAGCCGCCAGCGGAGCGTGAAAGCCCGCTTCCGCGCTCTGCCGCTATCCCTTGACTTCGAACTCAGCGTCGATCGTGTCGTCTGGGCCGCCCGCGCCTCCCTCGGGCGCTCCGCCGCCCCGCTGGGCGGTCGCGTCACCGGCCGTCTGCTCGTAGAGCACCTTGGAGAGCGCGTGAGCCGCCTGCTCGAGCGCATCGTGCGCCGAGTTGATCGCGTCGACATCCTCTCCCTTGGCCATCTCGCGGGCCTTGGCGACCGCCGCCTCCAGCGGAGCCTTGTCCGACGCGGAGAGCTTCGCGTCGTGCTCCTTGATGGTCTTCTCGGTCTGGAAGCAGAGGGCCTCCGCCCGGTTTCGCGCCTCGGCCACGCGGAACTTCCGCTTGTCGTCCTCGGCGTGGCTTTCGGCATCCTTTCGCATCCGCTCGATTTCCGACTCGTTGAGGCCGCTCGACTGCTCGATCTTCACGGTCTGCTCCTTGTTGGAGCCCAGATCCTTCGCGCTCACATTGAGGATGCCGTTGGCATCGATATCAAACTTCACCTCGATCTGCGGAGTGCCCCGCGGCGACGAGGGGATGCCCTCCAGGTTGAACTGGCCCAGCAGCCGGTTGTCGCGGGCCATCGGACGCTCCCCCTGAAACACGCTCACCGTCACGGCCGTCTGATTGTCGGTGGCCGTGCTGAACACCTGCTTCCGCTCGGTCGGCACGGTGGTGTTTCGTTCGACGAGCTTGGTGAAGATGCCCCCCTCCGTCTCGATGCCGAGCGAGAGCGGAGTGACGTCGAGCAGGAGCACGTCTTGCACCTCGCCCCCGAGCACGCCCCCCTGGATTGCGGCACCCAGCGCCACGACCTCGTCGGGGTTGACGCCCTTGTGGGATTCCTTGCCAAACAGCTTCCGGACGAGCTCCTGCACCTTCGGCATGCGGGTGGAGCCGCCGACCAACACCACTTCGTCGATCTGCTTGGGGTCGAGCTTGGCATCTTTGAGCGCCTGCACGACAGGGCCGCGACACCGCTCGACCAGCGGATCACACATCTGCTCAAACTCGGCTCGAGTGATGGTGATTTGCAGGTGCTTGGGCCCCGAGGCATCGGCCGTAATGAAGGGCAGATTGATGTCGGAACTCTGGGCCGTCGAGAGCTCCTTCTTGGCCTTTTCGCAGGCCTCCTGGAGCCGCTGCAGCGCCATCGTGTCTTTGCGGAGATCAATGCCCTGCTCATTCTTGAATCGATCGGCAACGTGATCGATCAGCGTTTTGTCGAAGTCGTCGCCGCCGAGATGGGTGTCGCCGTTGGTGCTGATCACGCGGAACACGCCGTCGGCTACTTCGAGCACCGAGACGTCAAACGTGCCGCCGCCGAGGTCGAACACCACGATCGTTTCCTGCGTCTTCTTGTCGAGGCCGTAGGCGAGCGCCGCCGCTGTGGGCTCGTTGATGATCCGCATCACCTCCAGGCCCGCGATCTGACCGGCATCCTTGGTGGCCTGCCGCTGGGCGTCGTTGAAATAGGCCGGGACGGTGATCACCGCCTTGTTGACCTTGTGGCCGAGATAGGCCTCGGCCGACTCCTTCAGCGACCGGAGCACCTTGGCGGAGACCTCCGGCGGGGTGAACTCCTTGTCACCGGCGCGGACCTTGACGTAATCCTCCGGGCCACCGACGACCTCGTACGGCACCATCTTCTCCTCGCCGCCGACCTCGTTGTGCCGCCGCCCCATGAACCGTTTGATGGAGTAGATGGTTCGCTTGGGATTGGTGACGGCCTGTCGGCGGGCGATGTCGCCCACGAGCGTCTCGCCCTTGTCGTTGAAGGCCACCACACTCGGCGTGAGGCGGTTGCCCTCCTTGTTCGCGATCACCTTGGGCTCCTTGCCCTCCATCACGGCGACGACGGAGTTGGTGGTGCCGAGGTCGATGCCGATGATCTTCTCGCCCTGCTTGGTGGCCATGATCGGGGTCCCCTTGTTGGTGTGCGGTCGTGGGCGGGCGGTTCTGCGGTCGGGCGACGCCCGAGCCATTTTTGGCCGTCCGACCACGCTACGTCCAGAAATGCAAAGGCCGTGCCACGCCTCAGGATGCCAGGCTATCGCTCCCGGGGTCCCGGGAAAATCCCTCGATTCGTCGTATTTACGCCCGCCCAGCCGTGGGTACAGTGGTGGGCATCTCCCGCACGACCCACGGCCGGCTCCTGCGGGTCTGCCATTTTGGCCGTCGCCGGTTCACGAACTGCACCCGGACTGCAATGGCTCACTCTGGCACACCGCGGGATTCGGCAGCGGACGGGCCCCGCAAGCCGGGCCTCGCACCTCTCCGGTCGCAGATCGACAAACTCGACCGACAGCTCGTCGGCCTGATGAACGATCGCGCGGAGATCGCCCGCCAGATCGGCCAAATCAAGCAGTCCACCGGCCAGCAGACCTACGATCCGTCCCGCGAGGAAACGGTGCTCGAGCGGGTAGCGTCGGCCAACCACGGCCCACTGTCGCACGAGAGCGTGAAGGCCGTGTTCCGGGAACTGATCTCGGGCTCCCGGGCGATCGAGCAGCACATCCGCGTGGCCCATCTCGGCCCTGCCTGGACCTACAGCCACCTCGCGGCCCTGCACCGCTTCGGCAGCGCCGTCGACTTTGTGCCCGTGGCCAGCATCTCGGCCGCCTTTGAAGAGGTGCAGGCCGGTCACTCCCACTTCGGAGTCGTGCCACTCGAAAACTCCACCGACGGCCGGATCGCCGACACGCTCGACAACTTCTCGCGGCTGTCAGTCAAGATCTGCGCTGAGGTGCCGCTGCGGATCCATCACACGCTGCTCGCATCGTGCGACCGTTCGGCGATCAAGGAGGTCTACAGTCGCCCGCAGGCGCTCTCCCAGTGCCGTAACTGGTTGGCCCGTCACCTCCCCTCCGCGCGACTCGTCGAGGTGACCAGCACCAGCGTGGCCGCCGAGATGGCCGCCGGCCGGAAGGATGCAGCCGCCATCGCCAGCCGCCAGGCTGGTGTTCACCACGGGCTCGACGTGCTCGCCGAAGACATCGAGGACGTCGCGGGCAATACCACCCGCTTTGCCGTGATCGGGCATGCCGACGCCAGCCGCACGGGCCGCGACAAGACGTCGCTGATGTTCGAGATCGAGCACAAGCCCGGCGGTCTGGCCGATGCCCTCGCGATCCCCAAGCGGCAGAAGCTCAATCTGACCTGGATCGAGTCGTTCCCGATGCCTGGCGAAGTCGGCGGCTACATCTTTTTCGTGGAACTGGAGGGACACCGCACCGACCTCCGCGTTCGTCGGGCGATCGCGGCGCTCGAGAAGCGGTGCAAGCGGGTCGTGATCCTCGGCTCCTACGCTGCCGCCGCCCCAGTGGGGTGACGGGTGTGGCGATACCGCACGAGGAGTTCCCGGCGTATCATGCCCCGCCCCGGATGTGTTTCGCCCCGGATCTGTCCCGACGCTGAAAGTCCCTTCTCAAAAAGTCCCGACCGAAGGAGCCCCCATGACGCACCGCAGGACCATTGTCGCCGGCAACTGGAAGATGAACCTCGACCGTGCGAAGGCCCGGGACCTGGCCACCGCGGTCGCAGCCCGCGCTGCGGAGGCCGGCACCACCGAACTCGTCCTCTGCCCGCCGGCCGTATACGTGGAGACGGTGGCCGCCGCGCTCGGCGGCTCGTCCCCGGTGGCCCTCGGCGCGCAAAACATGCACGACCAAAGCAGCGGGGCCTTCACCGGTGAGGTAGCGCCGCCGATGCTCCTCGATCTCGGCTGCCGGTACGTGATCCTGGGCCACTCCGAACGCCGCACGCTGTTCGGTGAGACCGACGCCGTCGTGAATGCCAAAACGCGGGCAGCGCTGGTCGCCGGGCTGACGCCGATCGTCTGCGTCGGCGAGACGCTCGAGGAGCGCGAGGGGGGCCGCACCGCCGCGGTCGTCACCACGCAGGTGCAGGGCTCGCTCGCCGGGCTCACGCCGGCCGATCTCGAAAAGATCGTCGTGGCCTACGAGCCCGTGTGGGCCATCGGCACGGGCAGGGTGGCTACGCCGCAGCAGGCGCAGGAGGTGCACGCCCTGATCCGCGGCCTGCTCGGCGGGCTGGCGTCACCCGCGGTGGCCGCGAAGGTCCGCATCCAGTACGGCGGCAGCGTGAAGCCCGACAATGCCGCGGACCTCGCGGTTCAACCCGACATCGACGGGGCCTTGGTGGGCGGGGCCAGCCTCAAGGCCGACGACTTCCTCGGGATCGCGAAGGCCTTCGGCGCGTGACCCACGACGGCCACCATCACCAACTCGGGTGGGAACCAGGCTGGGGTAGCCGGTCGTGCTGCCTTGGGCTAGTCTTTCGGCCGTGCGCCGACCTTTTTGCCCGTGACTGGAGCCCCGTTCGTCCATGACCCCCCTGATTCGCTTTGCCCTTGGCTTCATGCTCGTCTTCACGTCGCTGTTCCTGATCGCGCTGGTGCTGATCCAACGCGGCCGAGGGGGTGGGCTCGCCGGCGCCTTTGGCGGCATGGGCGGTCAGAGCGCTTTCGGCACGAAGGCGGGCGACGTGTTTACGAAGATCACGGTGGTCGTGGCTGCCTGCTGGATTCTGCTCTGCATCCTGGCCATCAACGTGCTCGGCCGCCGCGACTCGCTGTTTAGTCCGGCCCTTGGCGGCGGCGCTGGCCAAACTGTGGCCCCACAGACAACACCTGCCGCCGGGACACCTCCCGCGTCTGCCACGGGCGGCACGGCTGCCATTCCCGCTCCGGCGACCGCGACCGAAACCCCCTCTGAAACGCCCGCGGGACCATCTGCTCCGGCCACCGACGCAACTCCGGCTCCTTCGTCTGCTCCGGCTCCCGATGCCGCGGCGCCGGTGAGCCAGAGCCCTCTGGCCCCCGAAAACCCCGCGGCCGCTCCCGCCGAGAAGTGACGCATGGCCGTGAGCATGACCGGCTGCGGTGAGGGCGTCGCCAGCGAGGGCGGCAGCACTTGCCGCGTCGAACTCCGCGGCGTCAACAACAAGCACTTCAAGTTCTCACTGCGGGCCAGTGAGGGCTTTGCCCCGCTCGAACCCCGGATCGAGGCCGCGATCCGCGGCCGCGTCCGGCGCGGCACCGTGCAGGTGACGCTCGATGTGACGGGACCGGCCGCGATGCCGGCTCGCCGGCTCGACAAGCCCCAACTCGCTGCCTATCTCGACGACCTCGCCGACTTCTGCGCGACGCACGATCTCTCCCTGCCGATCTCGGCCGACGCGCTGCTTGGCCTGCCTGGGATCCTCCTCGACGAGCAGGCCGATCCCGCGACGGCAGACCGGACATGGCCCCTGGTGGCACGGGCCCTCGAGGTGGCCCTCGACCGGTACGACCAGATGCGGCGGACCGAGGGAGCCACGCTCGCGGCCGACATGCGGAGCGGCTGCGGCGAAATCGTCACGCTGGCAGCTGGAATCCG
>QWQL01000092.1 GCA_003670825.1 Planctomycetota bacterium | reverse complement strand
TCGGTGCTGCAGGGGATGGCCGACGGACGCTATCGCCTGCTCTATGTGTCGCCCGAACGCCTGGTCGGGGAAGGCGGCGACGCCTTCGTCAACAAGTTGGCCGCGTGCGGCGTCAGCTTCGTCGCCGTGGACGAGGCCCACTGCATCAGCCAGTGGGGGCACGACTTCCGGCCGGAGTACCGACAGATGTCGGTGCTTCGCGACCACTTTCCCACGGCGAGCATTCATGCCTTCACGGCCACTGCCACGCCACGGGTTCGCGACGACATCGCCCGGCAGCTCAACCTGCGGGATCCAGCCTTGCTGGTGGGCACGTTCGATCGGCCGAATCTGGTCTACCGGGTGGTGCCGCGGACCGACCGAGTTGCGCAGACGCTCACGATCCTCGGCCGCCACCGGGGCGAGGCCTCGATCGTCTACTGCATCTCGCGGAAGGAAACGGAACAACTAGCCGCCCGGCTCGCGGCCGAGGGCCTCCTCGCCCGGCCCTACCACGCCGGCCTCGACGCCAAGGAGCGGCACCGCACCCAGGAGGCCTTCGCTCGCGAGACGATCGACGTCGTGGTGGCCACCGTTGCCTTCGGCATGGGGATCGACCGCTCCGACGTGCGGCTCGTGCTCCACACGTCGCTTCCCAAGAGCCTGGAGGCCTACCAGCAGGAGACGGGCCGGGCGGGCCGCGACGGGCTGGCGGCGGAATGCCTGCTGCTCTATTCCTCGGCCGACGTGTTCAGCTGGGAATCGCTGGTCCGCAAGAGCGCGGCGGAGTCAGACCTCGATCCCGACGAGCAGGAGCGGCTGATCGCGTCGCAGGCCGAGCATCTCCACGCGATGCGGCGCTACGCGCAGGCCGCCCGCTGCCGCCACGCGGCGCTCTCCGAGTATTTCGGGCAGAGCTATTCCGCACCATCCTGCGGCGCCTGCGACGTCTGCCTCGGTGAGACGGAGAACCTGCCCGATGCGACCGTCGTGGCGCAGAAGATTCTCTCCTGCGTGGCCCGCGTGCAGGAGCGGTTCGGGGTGCGACACGTCTGCGAGGTGCTCCGCGGGGCGAACACGGATGCCGTTCGCCGCTTCGGTCACGAGCGGCTCTCGACCTTCGGCCTGCTGGCCGCACTCGACCAGCGGGCCGCCGAAAACCTCGTCCACCAGCTGCTCGACCAGGAACTCCTCGGCCGAACGGGAGGAGACCGTCCCGTCGTGACCCTCAACAACCGTTCCTGGGAGGTGCTCCGCGGCGGCCGGGAGGTCGTGCTGCTCGAGCCCCGGACGCGGAAGGCGAAGGCCTCGCAGGCCGACACCGACGACTGGCGGGGCGTAGACCGGGACCTGTTCGAGCGGCTGCGGAAGTGGCGGCGGCAGATCGCGGAGGCCCGCGGCAAGCCCGCCTGGACGATCCTCGACGACAAGGCACTGCGGGCGATCGCCCGAGAGAAGCCCGATTCACCCGCCGCGCTGCTGCGGTGCAAGGGCATCGGCGAGAAGCGGCTCGCCGACTTCGGCTCCGAAATCCTCGACCTCGTCGGCGGCGGCAGCGCGGGGTAAGGTGTCGTGCAGAAAAATCCCCGGAGCGGCGACGAGCCGCCCCCGAGCCGGCCCCAGTGGACTGACCTCTCTTCCGGAGTGACCCTCTCGACCATGTCCACCATCACCACCACCCTCCACCGCCTCGGCCAGAGCCTGTGGCTCGACACCATCACGCGGACGATGCTCGACGACGGCACCCTCGCCCGCTACGTCCGCGATCTCGCAGTCACCGGGCTCACGAGCAATCCCACGATCTACAACCTCGCCGTCAAGGGGAGCAACGCCTACGACGCGGCCATCGCCGAGAAGGCCCGCCGCGGGCTCTCGGGTGAGCAGCTGTTTTTCGAACTGGCGATCGAGGACCTGACGCGGGCCGCGGACCTCTTCCGACCGGTCTTCGACAGGAGTGGCGGCGTCGACGGCTGGGTATCGCTCGAGGTTTCGCCGCACCTGGCCTACGACGCCACCGCGACGCTCGCCGCGGCCAGCGATCTCTGCGGCCGAGCCGGCCGGCCCAACCTGTTCATCAAGATTCCGGGCACCCCTGCGGGGCTGCCGGCGATCGAGGAGGCGATCGCCGCGGGTGTGCCGGTCAACGTCACGCTGCTGTTTACCCGCGAGCAGTATCTCGCGGCGGCCGACGCCTACCTCCGTGGTCTCGAGCGCCGCGTCGATGCCGGCCTCTCGCCAAGGGTCGGCTCGGTCGCGTCGCTATTCATCAGCCGCTGGGACAACACGTCGGCGGCCGACCTGCCCGAACCGCTCCGCCATACGCTCGGAATCGCGATCGGCGAGCGGTGCTACAAGGCCTACCGCGACCTGCTGTCATCTGATCGCTTCCAACGGCTCGCCAACTTCGGCGCCCTGCCGCAGCGGCTGCTCTGGGCAAGCACGGGAACCAAGGATCCGTCGCTCTCAGACCATCTCTATGTGCGGGCGTTGGCTGCCCCCCACACGGTCAACACCATGCCCGAAAGCACCCTCCTGGCCTTTGCCGACCATGGCACGCTCGGCGGCGTGCTCTCGGCAGGGGGTGGCACGGCCGAACGGACGCTCTTCGAGATCACCCGGGCCGGGGTGGACATCGACCTGCTGGGATCCCAGCTTCAATCGCAGGGGGCTACCGCCTTCGTGAAGAGTTGGGACGAACTGCTCCGCGTCATCGACGCGAAGGCGACGCCACCACGCTGACGGTCGGCCCATCGAGCCCGGTGCGGCGGGATCAGCCGCGGCGATAGAGCGTGTCAGACGGCGACTCGCCGAACTGTCGCCGGTACGAGCCGGCGAACCGGCCGAGTTCCCAGATGCCGTGCCGGGCGAGCACCCGCGCGACGGTGTCGTCGTGCGGGTCGCCCCCGCGGAGCGCCCGGCGCACCGTATGCAGTCTCCGCAGCTGCACATACCGCCGCGGCGACACGCCAAAGGTGTCGCTGAAGACCCGCCCCAGTGTGCGGGTGGTGACGCCCGCCTCCGTCGCGAGGTCGGCGATCGATCGGCCACTCATCGGATCGGCATCGAGGGCTGTCACGATGCGGCGGACCACCTCGATCCGCTCGATCTTCGGTCGCCCCAGGCTCGTCCCTGGCGCAACGGTCTGGGCCAGGCAGGCGGAGGCTGCGGCGAGCAACCGCTGCGACAAGCCCTCCGCAACGCTGGGCGACGCGAGATTCACCTCCGGTGCGGAAACCACCCGTGTGATCAAGCTCGTGAGCCGTCGCACGTCGAGCGGATCCGCGTGGAGCACATGGCTGGCTGGCCCACGATCACCCGCCGAGGTCGTGCCCGGCAGCGCGATCGAGCACCAGGCATGAGCCCGTTTGCGGACCTGAATGGAGAAGTCGGCCCCCGGCGGAATGACGAGCACCGATCCGTGGTCGCACCGCTCGCAGTTGGCCACCTGATGCCCCGGCTCGCCGAGCGGCATCCACAGCAGCGTGCCCTGATGGTTGTTGCCGCCAAAGCAGAGATTGCCTCCACCCTCGTCTCCGAACTGCAGCACGACCGGGCCGACGTGGCGCAAGGCAAGACGCCACTGGGGGGTCTCGACGCCGTCGCACGCGAGCCTGAGATCGGCACCGCGCACTGCCTCGCCCCAGGCGTCGAAGTCATCGAATGTCAGCATGCCGCCGTACCCCCTGCCAGACCAGACACGGTTCCGCCCCGCATTTTTGTCCGAGCCTGCATTGCCAGCAGGCCGATCGATCTGGCGTACTGTCGGATGCTATTCTGTCGCCACGGGTCTTCGCAAGGGTTTCCCCCAATCCAAAGTTCTCGTCGATGCCCTCGAGCATCGCCACCATCCCCCGCATCGCGATCAACTCTCACCTCACCATTATTTTGGAGCATCCTCCGTGATCCGGCGCCACACGCTCAACCGTCTTTCCCTCGTGATCCTCTCCGCCGCGGCCGCGCTCGCAGCGGCGGCTCCGACCGCCGCCGCCGAGGGAACCCGGCCGCCCAACATCGTCGTGATCTGGGGAGATGACATCGGGCAGTTCAACGTCAGCGCCTACAACCAGGGGATGATGGGCTACCGCACGCCCAACATCGATCGGATCGCCCGCGGCGGCTGCCTGTTCACCGACTGGTATGGCCAGCAGAGCTGCACGGCAGGCCGGGCCGCGTTCATCACCGGGCAGTCGCCGATTCGCACCGGGCTGACCAAGGTGGGCCTACCCGGTGCCGCCGAGGGCATGAAGAAGGAAGACCCGACGATCGCCACGCTTCTGCGGGCGCGGGGCTACATGACCGGGCAGTTTGGCAAGAACCACCTCGGCGACCGCGACGACATGCTGCCCACCGTGCATGGCTTCGACGAGTTCTACGGCAACCTCTACCACCTCAACGCCGAGGAGGAGCCCGAGCATCCCGACTATCCGAAAAACCCTGAGTTCAAGCAGAAGTTCGGGCCCCGGGGCGTGATCCACAGCTTCGCCGACGGCCGGATCACCGACACCGGCCCGCTCACGAAGAAGCGGATGGAGACGTTCGATGAGGAGGTGAATGCCAAGGCGTTCGACTTCATGGACCGCGCGAAGAAGGCCGACAAGCCGTTCTTCCTCTGGTGGAACTCGACCAAGATGCACATCTTCACGCACCTCAAGGATGGCGTCGCCGGTAAGACCGGCCTCGGCATCTACGCCGACGGCATGGTCGAGCACGACCGCCAGGTGGGGGAGGTGCTCGCGAAGCTGGAGCAGCTTGGCCTCACCGAAAACACCATCGTGATGTATTCCACCGACAACGGCGCCGAGGCGTTCACCTGGCCCGACGGCGGCACGACGATGTTCCGCGGCGAGAAGAACACGCAGTGGGAGGGGGGCTATCGCGTCCCGTGCGCGATCACCTGGCCCGGCGTCATCAAGCCCGGCACGGTGATCAACGACATCGGCGCCCACGAAGACATGCTCGCCACATTCGTCGCCGCGGCAGGTGACACGACCGCCAAGGAAGACCTGCTGAAGGGGCGGCGGATCGGCAACCGCGACTACAAGGTCCATCTCGACGGCTACAACCTGATCCCCGCCCTGAAGGGCGAGGCGGAGTGGCCGCGGAAGGAGTTCATCTACTGGACCGACGACGGCAGCGTGGCGGCCCTTCGCTACGGCAACTGGAAGGCCACGTTTCTCAAGCAGACGGCCCACGGCATGCACGTCTGGCAGCAGCCGTTTGAGGTGCTGCGGGCCCCCACGCTCGTCAACCTGCGGATGGATCCCTTCGAGCTTGCCCAGGACATCGGCATGGACTACCAGCGGTGGTATCTGGAGCACATGTTCATGATCGCCCCGGCCGGGGCCTACGTTGGACAGTGGCTGCAGAGCTTCCGCGAGTTCCCACCCCGGCAGAAGCCGGGCAGCTTCAACCTCGACCGCGTGATGGAGGCCGTCACCGCCCAGCAGGGCTCCGGCCGATAGAGCGCATTCGACTTACGTGGTTCGCCGGCTCGGGGGCGGCAAAAGTCTCGTCGCCGGGCGAGGATACGCCCAAGGCTCCTCGAGCGTTCGCCGACCCCCTT
>QWQL01000058.1 GCA_003670825.1 Planctomycetota bacterium | reverse complement strand
GCGCATTGGCAAGCACCGCGCCCACCGTGGGCCACGACAGCCCGGCCGCCGGCTCGACCACCGCGTGCGCCGGAAAGTGGAGGTCGACAGGTTTCTGGTGGAAGGCGAGGTAATACCCCAGCGTGACCGCGGCCAGCAGGCCGGCCACGAGGAGGTTGCTGGAGTTGTGCTCCCACCAGTGGGAGATGCCCGGCGTGAGCGGCAGGATGGCGATTGCCGCGAGCAGCAGCGCGAAGGGAATCACGGTGGCCGGCGGCGGCGCGGCGGTGCCGCCATGGCCCGCATCGGACGCCTCGCCGTGCTGATTTTCGTCGTCGGCCGGGTGGTCCGAGTGCCCGGCGGCATGGGCCGCTTGTGACCGCACCAGCAAATCACGACCATGTTGCGGGAGGCCGAAGACCGCCATCACGAGATAGGCGGCGACGGCGGCGGCGAGGCCCCACAGGGGAAGCCGCGACGAACGGGCGGATGGCGGGGCGTCGTGCACGGGCATGGCCTCCGAGCGAAGTGACAGGCTTGCAGATCGTATGACACCACCGATGACAGCGAAAGCGGACCCGGCGGTCGATTCCGAGATCTGGCTGCGGGGCAACGTGCGGCCCGCGATCGGCTTGGGCGTGGCCGTCGTGGCGGTTGGGAGCGTGGTGATGGCGGCGGTCGCAGCCCTCGGGCCGCCGGCGGGAGTCGCGTGGGCGGTGGCGGCGATCTGCCTCGCTGGGGTGCTCGTGGCGGGAGCGGTTGCCTGGGCCGCGCGGCGTCCGCGGCTGGTGCATCGCGGCGGGGTGCTGGAGATACGGCTCTCGCCGCTGGCCGTGCAGCGGGTTCCGCTCGAGATCGTCGAGTGCGTGTTCCCCGGATCGCACCTGCTCGGTGCGGGAGAGCCGAGTGCCGCCGACCGTCGGGTCACCACGCTGGTGCTGCGGCTGGCCGAACGGGCAGTGGAGTGGCGGTCGCGGCCTACCGTGCCGGCCTGGGGTACGTGGCATGACGGCAGCGTGGTCGTCGATGGCCGCTGGTGCGAGCCGTTGTCACCCGAGCTGGCCCACGGAATCTCCGCGCGGCTGCTCGAGGCCAAGCGCTGCCTGGCCGACGAGGTGGGCCGATGACGCTCGGAGCACGGTCGCTGCCGGGCGGGCTGCTCGTGAGCGTGCGGTCGGTCGAGGAGGCGGCTGCGGCGCGATCTGGAGGCGCTGCGATCATCGATGTGAAAGAGCCGATGCGCGGGCCCCTTGGTCGGGCCGATGCGGAGGTGGCTGCGGCCATCGCCCTGCGGGTGGGGCCCACCGCTGCCTGCACGCTGGCCTGCGGTGAGCTGGCGGAGGGCTGGCAGGCCATCGCGAGTCATGTTCACCGGATTCATGGCCTGCTGGCGGCTACTCGCGGGCGGTTGTCGGCCGTCAAGGCCGGACCAGCCGGGATGGACGAGGCGGAGTGGCTCACCGCCTTCACGGCTCTCGCCGGGGCCCTGCCGTCCGGCGTGGAACTGGTGGCGGTTGCCTACGCCGACTGGCGAACCGCTGCGTCGCCGGCCCCGCCCCGGCTGATCGCCGCGGCGGCCGCCGTCGGGGCCGCGACGCTCCTGATCGACACCTTCGACAAGCAGGGGCCCGGGCTGTTCGGAGCCGCCCCGGTGCCGGAGGTGGCCTCGTGGCTGGAGGCGGCCAGGTCAGCCGGGATTCGGGTCGCCCTGGCCGGTCGGCTCGATGCCCGGGAATGCGGCACGGCGCTGGCTCTGGGAGCGGTGATCGTGGGGGTACGGACAGCCGCCTGCGCCGGGGGCCGCATGGGCAGCGTCGAGGAGAGGAAAGTGGCCGCGCTCGTGGGTACACTCGCGGAGGCCCATCGGGAGTCAGTGCCCGTGCCTCCGAGGAATAACCACCATGAAGTCGATGGAAGTCAGAATCCCGCACAGTCTCGAGCAGGATGAGGTCCGCCGCCGCCTCGATGCGGCCGTCGTGCGGGCCCGTGACGAATATGCCGACAAGGTTGGAGCGATCGACGCGTCGTGGCGGGACGACGGTCAACTCGCCGTCTCGCTCGACGTCATGGGGATGGCGATCGACAGCGAGGTTGAAATCCTCCTCACCGAACTCGTCGTCAAGCTCCAGGTTCCCGGGATGGCCGGGCTGTTTGCCGGAAAGATCAAAAGCGGCATCGAACAGCGGCTCGTCGGGCTCCTGGAGTCTTCCCCCGCCTAGCCGTCGGGGCGATGGGTTGCAACGGTTGGGAGGGCGACGACCAACGCCTGGGTCCCGATGCCGGTGATGTGTTTTGAAATGCCGATCTCTCACAGGGATATCCTCTCACCATGACCTCACGCGTCTCGATGACAGCCACGATGCTCTTCCACTGGCCGCGGCGGGCGGCGATCGGCTCGACCCTTTGCGCGGCGCTGCTCTGGGCTGCGGCTGAGGTGTTGCCGGCTCATGCGCAGGGCGGCGGTCAGCCAGCCGCCGGCGTGCCTGAAGACGATCCCTTCGCCGACGAACTCAATCCGTTCGGCCGTGGCGCCGGCACTCCGCCCTCGGTTCCGACGCAGCCCGACTCGCGGCCCGCGATGCCCTCCCGCGGCACGCAGCGGCTGCCGGTGCCATTCCCCGAGACGACCGCTCCCGGAGACGCCGCACCCCGCCGGTCCGACCGGGCCAGAGTGGCGCCCCGCGACATGGGCTCCAGCGATTCCGACCGTGGCGGCGACCGTGGTGCGTGGGAGCCGACCCCCGCCGAGCAACTGCTGGTCGAAGCCGAGAAGCTCGACAGGGACGGGAAGCTGGCCGAAGCCCGCGAAAAACTGCTCGAGGTGATCAAACTCGACCCCAAGATGACGCTCGCCTACCTCGCGTTGGGCGTGACAGCCCGCCGGCAGGGCGACTTCGAGGGCAGCGTCGATGCCTGTTCCAAGGGGTTGTCGATCGATCCCCAGGATTCGGAACTCTACCTACGGCGTGGCATCGCGTGGTTTCATCTCGGGCTCTACGGCATCGCCCTCGAAGACTTCGAGGATGCGGCCGGCATCGCCTACGATGACCCACGGCCTGAACTCTGGCGTGGCCTGACGCTCATTGAACTGGATCGGCCCCTCGAGGCGATCAATGCCTACGCTTCGAGCATCCGCCGCGACCGTACCTACATGCTCGCCTACCTCAATCGTGGCCTGGCGTATCTCGATACGAGTGAGCCGCGGAAGGCGGAGTTTGATTTCAATCAGGCCATTCGTCACGACCCCCGGGACGTGCGGGCGTGGTTCAATCGCGGCGTAGCGCAGGCCCGTCAGGGACGATTCGCCGATGCGGCAAACTCGTACGCCGAGGCGCTGAAGCGGGATCCGAAGAACGAGCCCGCGCGGCGGAATATGGAATCCGTCCGCGGCAAGGTGAACCAGGAGTCGCCCAGGATCCCGTAGGCTGACCCGACGCGAGGACGGTGCGCCGGCAGCACCGTCGGTCGGTGGCTATTCCACGCCCTGCGGCCGCGGCCGCGAGACCGCGCAGCCGGCCAGCACGGCCGCAAACCTCAGGCACGAGATTCTGGCGGGCCTGAGGGTCATGGCTCCTCCCGGCCGGCAGCCGCTGCGGAGGCGAAGACCCGCAGCGTGCCCGCATCGATCGACCAGGCCAGCCCGAACGGAGCGACGATCGCGTCGAGCAGCTCGGCTCGCGACACCTCGCGGACGTCGACCCGGGCGATCTCCCCCGGAGCGATGCCGCGGGCCGCCAGCGACGGGGCGTCGATCGTCAGGTCAAGCGAGAGCCGGGCGGCCACCGCCGCCAGTGCCTGGTCGAGCGGTGCTGCGAGCCGGAGGGAGAAGGTCTCACGGGTCGTGGTTGGGTTCGCGAGCGGGCGTGGAGTCGGCTTTCGCTGCGGCTGCGGCTGTGGCTGTGCCGTGGCTTGAGCCTTGGGCTTGGGCTTGGGCTTGGGCTCGGGCCTTGGCCCAGGCTCCAGCTGCGAGGCGGCCGCAGGCCGCGGTGCGTGGCCTCTGGCCGTCATGCCGGCGTCGAGTGGCACGACCTCTGCACCGCCGGCGGTCCACGCGATGCGCCGGTCGTAGTGGGCAAGCACGAGGTCGAGCCGCTCCGCCAGTGAAAGCATGGGCAGGGTCGCGGCGGGAAGGTGGTCGTGCGGGATGGCGTCGAGGCCGTCGAGTTCGAGGCCGGCTTCCCGCGCGGTGGTGGCGAGCAGATCCCGCGGTCGCGCGGCCGTGGGCCAGGTCCACGCTGCCCGCTGGTGGGCCGTGCGTCGCAGGGCCGGCGGCAGCGACGCGAGTTCCGCATCCCGCGCCTGCTCGGCCGCGGAGGCGAGGCCTGCGACCGACAAGGGCCCGATCCGTACGCTCGAGGCGAGCACCTCGACCTGGCCACCGACCATCGCGGCCACGCGGTCGAGCACGTCGTGGAGCGGTTCCCCGCGGCAGTCGAGCGTGATCGGAAACGCGGGATCGAGCCGCCGGTCGATGATCACGGGCAGGCCGGCGATCCGCGACGCCCGCTCGGCCCAGTCGCCCAACGGCACCTGCGTCCACGAGGCCTGCACCGCGGCGTCGAGGCCCGCGACGGCGATCTCGCGGGGAGCCGCGAGGCACGGCGTCACCCCGAGGGTGGCGACGGCCAGCACAAAGGCCGGGAGCCGTGCCGCCGGTCGCGACTGAGACAGACCACTCCCAGTACGATCTGGGGCGTGGCGGGCAAGCGGTGTTCGGCTCAGCATGGCGGGCGTCCGCGGGCGAGCTTCAAGACTACCCCGGCGGCCTGCCCTCCGGCCAATCAGGAGACCAGAACATGCCATCGACCACCTGCGTGCTCGCACTCGATCAGGGCACGACCTCGAGCCGCGCGATCCTCTTCGACCACCACGGCCGACCGCTCGCCGTCACCCAGGAGGAGTTTCCGCAGCACACCCGCGCGGTCGCGGGCCCCGACGGCGGCGACCTCGGGGTGGTGGAGCACGATCCCGAGGACATCTGGCGGACGCAGCTCTCGTGCGCCCGCCGCGTGCTCGGCTCCGCGGGCATCGCGGCCACACAGGTCGCCGCGATCGGGATCGCGAATCAGAGGGAAACGACGATCCTCTGGGACCGCCTCACCGGCCAGCCCGTGGCCCCCGCGATCGTCTGGCAGAGCCGGGTGTCGGCCCCGATCTGCCAACGGCTCAAGGCGGCGGGGCACGAGCCCGAGATCCGGCGACTGACGGGGCTCGTGCTCGATCCCTACTTCTCCGCCACCAAGATTGTCCACCTGCTGGAGACGGTGCCTGGCCTCCGGCCGCGGTGCGAGCGGGGCGAGGTGCTGTTCGGCACGGTCGACTCGTTTCTGATCTGGCGGTTGACGGGGGGCCGAGTGCATGCCACCGACGTCACCAACGCCAGCCGCACCGCCCTGTTCGACATCGAACGACTGGACTGGAGCGACGAGCTCTGCGGCATCTTCGGTGTGCCCCGCCACATGCTGCCCGAGGTGCGGCCGTCGAGCGGCTTCTTCGGTGAGACCGACGCCGCTCTCTTCGGCACAGCCCTGCCGATCACGGGCTGCGCCGGCGACCAGCAGGCGGCCGCCTTCGGG
>QWQL01000146.1 GCA_003670825.1 Planctomycetota bacterium | reverse complement strand
GCCAGAGTTTAGCGAAGCGTCGTCGCCAGTGCATCGAATGGGATGGTCTGCCCGCATCCCGTCGGCACTGACGCGAACCGCATGCACCGCTACACTCACAATCTCCGCACGACGGCGGCGACAGGGGCCTTCGCGACATCCACGCACGGGGAGAGTGCCATGCGGGGCAGGCGACTCACAACGGGCGGCGTGTGGGCCTCATGGGCGATGACCGCGGTGGTGCTCGCCACCTGCGGAAGCGTTTCCACGGCCGCCGCCGAACCGCCGCGGCCCAACATTCTCCTGATCGTGGCCGACGACCTGGGCTGGGCCGATGTCGGCTGGCACGGGGGCTATGGCAAGACGCCCTCCATGGACCGGCTTGTTCGGGAAGGCGTGGAACTCGACCGCCACTACGTGCAACCCGTCTGCACGCCGACGCGGGCCGCCCTGATGACGGGCCGCTACCCGGGCCGCTTCGGGCCGCATGCGATCGCCCCGAGCAACCTCCGGGCCCTCCCCCCCGGCACGGTCACGCTCGCCTCTGCCCTGCGGTCGCTCGGCTATGCCACCTTCCACGCCGGCAAATGGCACCTCGGCTCGCGGCCCGAGTGGGGTCCAAACCACTACGGCTTCGATCACTCCTACGGCACGCTCACCGGGGCGGCCGACCCCTGGACCCACAAGTATCGCCGGGGCCCGTATGAAGACACCTGGCACCGCGACGGCGAGCGCCTCGACGAGCCGGGCAATGCCACGGAACTGATCGCTGCCGAGGCGGAGCGACGGATCCGCAGCGGTGCTCCCGATGCGTCGGGCGTTCAGACTCCCTGGTTTCTCTCCGTGGCATTCCATGCCGTGCACACGCCGGTCGATGCGCCCGCGGAGTTCAAGCGGCTCTACGACGGCATTCGATTCGACGCCGCAGACGCCCGGCATGATTCTCGGCTCCGACTGGCGGCGATGGTGTCGCAGCTCGACGCGGCGGTGGGCCAGCTCGTGGCAGCGCTCGACGAGACGGGCCAGCGGTCGAACACGCTCATCGTGTTCACCAGCGACAACGGCGGCATCGAGTCGCTCGACAACGAGTATGTGGGAGACGTACCCGACTCGCCGCTCAACAGCGAGAACGATCCGCTCCGAGGCGAGAAGAACTCACTCTGGGAAGGGGGCGTGCGGGTCTGTGCCTTCGCCAACTGGCCGGGCAGGCTCGCGCCGCGACGATGCTCGGCGGTAGTGCATGCGGCCGACTGGTTTCCCACGCTGGCTGGTCTCGTCGGCTGGGTGGGTGCGCCGTCTCCCGACTGGGACGGCATCGACCGCTGGGCTGCGATCGCAGGAGGAGCCGGGGCGGAGTCGCGTCCGCAGCCGGTGTGCATCGTGCACCAGCGCGGCCGGGCCGTGATCGGCGATCGCTGGAAGCTGATCGTCTGGAAGAAGGAGGCCCCCCGGCTCTTTGATCTTGTCGCCGACCCTTTCGAGACGACCGACCTCGCGGCCGAGCAGCCGGAAGTCGTCGCGTCGTATCAAAAGGTTGCGGAGGCCGATGAGCGGCTCGATCTCGCGGACCTGCCGGCTGACCTCCGGGATGCACCTCCCTGAAGTGCTGCCCCCCGCCGCGGCCGGCTCCTCATCACTTCGCCGTGACGGTAATGTCGTGCTGCTGCTCTCCCGCCACGACCTCCAGCGAAAGCCCCGATTGCTCGGGCGTGAGATAGCGGTCGGGAAGCGGTTCGAAGGTCGACGGCACGGCGGCCGTCTCGCTGCCACTGCCCGCTTTCGGCGGCGGAGCCATCATCGACGGCGGGGGTAGCGATCGCACCGCGATCCGCGCGGGCCCGATGGGCACCTTCTCCACGCGGTACTCACCAGCCACGATCGAGGCGGATGCCGGCGTACCCTGCTCTCCGACGATTGTCACCGACCCGTTGCCGATCGGCACCCCATCGACCGTGACGGTTCCCGAGATGCTGCCCGTGCGGGCGTTACAGCCTGCGAAGGCCACGAGGCCGACGAGCAGGGCTGCTGGAAAGCGACTGGCCGTCACAGGTCACCCGCGCTCTCGCCACCCTGGATCGTGAGCGCCGCCGCCCAGATCGTGGGGTCGATGGTGACATCCACCGTTCGCACGCTGCCGTCGGCGTTGCCGACCATCATCGAGGTGTGGGGAGTCTGGGCCAGATAGTTGACGCACCCCGACTTTGACTGGGTCAGCGCGTTGGCCGGCGCCGTCTGGAACATCAGGATCGACACCTCGGAGGCCGTCCACGGCGTGCCGTTCGCGTCTTTGTAGGGTCCGACGAATGATGCAAACGCGGGCTGCCATTCGTCGATCTGATCCCACCGGGCCCAGAGGTTGCCTCCCGTCGGCGGGGCGCACTGCGAATACTTCTCCGCGAACATCACCGTCTTCGAGGTTCCATCCTTGATCTGGGCGATTTTCTTCCGGCCTTCCCAACGCTCGCGGATCGCATCGGCACAGCAGGTGCCGCGCTGGTAGGGAAGGTAGGAATCGCGGCCGAAGACCTGGAAGTTGCCCGCATACGAACTCCCGGCCCAGCCCCATGAGGCAAGCACCGTATCCTGCGTCGGGTCTGTCGGACACCGAAACGCCGGGACCGAATCCTTCTCGATCTCTGCGAAACGCACATCGTAGGTGCCCGGCGCTCGGGTGAACGAGCAGCCCGAAAAACCGACCGACTGCGAGCTCGCCACGCGGGTCTTCTGATACATCGCGTCTTGCTCCATGAAGGGCAGGACGTGGTAGAGCACCGTGCCGAAGGCGCCGCGGGTGCCAGACAGCGTCCATCCGAACTGCGGCGGCAGCCGTTGCTTCGCGGTGGCATGGCCGATCGTCGCCAGGCCCATCTGCTTGAGGTTGTTGCTGCAGCTCGAGCGGCGAGCGGCCTCGCGGGCGGTCTGGACGGCCGGCAGCAACAGCCCAATCAAGGTCGCGATGATCGCGATCACGACGAGCAGCTCCACGAGCGTGAACCCATCGAGGCGACGCGGGCCGCCCTGGGTGGCCCGCTTGCTGTGCACGCTGTCGAACACGCGGTGAACTCCTGAATCCCCTCGGCGGCGAATCCGGATAACCACCGGATGGCACTTCGGCCCAGCCCGCGCTCAGTGGAGAAGTATACCCGCGAAGACACTCGCGGAACCAAGCCAACACGATTGCGGAGATCGGTGAACTTGTTACGAAATAACGCAGCAACGGCCACCTTTTAGGCCGGTCGACGGCACGTCCGCACTCGTGTGCCGGGCGACGAGCGGCCGAGGCGGTGCAAGAAGGAGCCGTCACCCACACGTGGGGTGGCTGCTCGCAGCGCGAGGTCCGCCCACTCTCTCTGGCGAACCCAGCCTCCCTAGTCCCGCAAGGCCTCCGCTCCGCAGGCTGGCCCCATCCGGGGCTTTTTTGCCCGCAGGCTCTATTTCGCACCGCGGCCGAGCCGAAACCTTGAGAGCCATGACCGCCGGTGCGAAGCACATCACGACGTTCACAAAGGCTGCCATCGTCGCGGTCGCCTGGCTCGCGTGCGTCGCCCCGATCGACGCCGCTGAGTTTGGAGAACTCGACACCGATCGCGACGCCTTCACACCCGCGACCACGACCGCGAAGGTGGGCACCGTGCTCACCGAGGCTTCGTATGTGTGGATCGACAACCGCGGCGCGCCGGCAACGAACAGCTTCCCCGAACTGCTCGTGCGCATCGGTGTCCGCGAACGGTTCGAATGGCGGCTCGGCTTCAACCACGAGCAGAACTCCGGGGGCAGCATCGTCGCGGCCGTCGAAGTCGGTGAACCGCCTTCCGACGAGACGAGTGGCGATGAGGCGAATCTCCTCTACGGCTGCAAACTCCGGGTGACCGATCAGGAGGGTTGGATACCGCGAAGTTCGGCCATCGTGGAGGCCTTCACGCCCGTGGCTGGCGACATCTGGGGCACGGAGCCGTCGGCGACCTACGCGTTTGGCTGGGAGCTCCTCGCGGAATGGAGGTTCGACACCGCGATCCGCTACGCCTACGCCGAAAGCGAGGAGGGCTGGTTTGATCGCTGGATGCCGTCGGCCGTTCTGCGGATCCCGGTGACGGACCGCTGGGAACTCCACGCCGAGTGGTTCGGCAGCTGGACCCAGGGCCTCGCCGACGAGTCGGTGCAGCCGTTCGTCGGCCCCGGCACACACGTCATGCTCACGCCGACGTTCGAGCTTGGCTGCCGCATGGGATGGGGTCTCACCCGTGACGCGGCGGGTTACTTCGTCGACACCGGTGTCGGCTGGCGGTTTTGACGCTCTGGCCTCCGCCGGCCGAGTCTTCTCGCCTCTGCCCCAGTCACGACCAATCAGCGGCTCTACGAGCAACCCCGAGGCTGATCACTCCGCGGCGTCGATGAACACCTCCACCTGCTGGCCGACGAACAGCGGTGGCCGGCCGGTGGGGTCGAACTCGTAAATCACCTGGAGCACCCGGGTGTCGACCCGCTCGGTCGTGTTGCCCGTGAGCGACTTCTTCGGAATCACGAATGGCTCCACCCGGCAGAACTCCAGCGGGTATTTCTCCTGGAGGTTACCGCGGGGAAAAGCCGCGGCCTCGAGCCCCGGCTTGAATCGCGGGATGTCGTACTCGTCGATATCGACGCGGACATGCAGCTTCGCCGTGTTGCCCAGCACCACCAGCGGCTGATTCGGCGGCGTGCCGACAAACTCGCCCGGCCGCACGTTCACCTGCAGCACCCGGCCGGCGACGAGGGCCCGCACCACGAGCCGCTCGAGGTCGATCTCGATCCTGCTGGCCTCCGCCTCGGCCCGCCCGAGGGCAGCGCGGGAAACGTCGCGATCGTACTGCCACGAGCCTGCTTCGAGCAGGTCGAGATCGGCCTGGCACCTGGCGAGCCGCGCCTGCGCCGCCGCAAAAGCCTCCCGTCGCTCGATGAGCTCCTGCTCCGTCGAAACTTTGCGAGCAAAGGTTTCCTCGATCCGCTTCAGGGCATCAGCCTCCCGCACCACGCCGGCTCTGGCCTCCGTGACCGTAGCCAGCAGCACCGGAATCTTCTCCTGCCGCGGCTCGGCCTCCAGCCGCACCAGGGCACTCTTCGCCTCCGCCACGGCCGCCTGACCCACGACCAGCGCCCCTCGAAGATCGCGGTCGTCGAGCCGAAAGAGCGGCGCACCGACGGTGACTTCATCACCAACCTTCACCATCACCCCCACCACGACCCCGGGTGTCTGGGAGCCGACCGCGATGTTCTCGGTCTGAGCCTCGACGATACCGGCCGCCGCAAGGGTTTCGGCATACGGACTGGAAGCCGGAGCGATCAGCGGAGGGGGATCCTCGCTGACAGGCCGCGTCGACCAGGCATACCAACCGGCGAAGGCCAGAAGCCCCAGCGACACGACCGGCAGCACCTGCTGCGTGAGCGCGTCGCCGAGGGTGCGGGGTCGAACGAGGCGTCGAGGTTGGGCAGAGTTGGTGGCCATCGCCGGACTGTACCACCCGTGGTGGGCGGCCGGCGACGGGGCTTCGTCAGCCGGCCCCGGCAGCCGCGGATCGCGTCGCGGCGACAACCGCCTCGATCCGGCCGTCTTCCATC
>QWQL01000102.1 GCA_003670825.1 Planctomycetota bacterium | reverse complement strand
GGCGAGCACGTCGGCGAGCTGGTCGCGGTCGAGCCCCTTCGAGCGGGCGATGTCTTCGAGCTCGCGCTGGCCGAAGGCATCCTCGATCTGCCGCCGTTCGACCGGCTTGTTGGGGCCCGTGCGGACCCACGAGTCGACCTGGTCGCGCATCCCCTTCTCCTCGAACTGCTTGACGACCTCGGGCAGTTTCTGGGCGCCGCCACCGCCGAAGATCTGGGTGAGGATGTCGGACAGATCATTGGGCGACGGCATTCCCTGTGGCGGCTGTTGAGGCCGCTGCTGAGGCTGAGGCTGCCGCTGTGGAGCCTGCTGCTGGGGCTGCGCCTGCTGCTGCGCTGCGCCTTCGAGGACCTGCTTCAAGATCTCGCCGAGGATGTCCATCGCCGTGCTCTCCGTGGATGCTCTGCCGCCCTTCTCGTTCGCGACCCGTGGCCAGTCGGCCACTCCACTGCCGCGGCCGATTGGCCGTGGAAATACGCTACCAGATCGTATCGGTAGGTGCGCCCTTTCGGCATCTCACGGCAGCGCCGTGGCCTCGCCTGCGTCGCGAGTGCCGAGTGCCCGCCAGACGGCCGCGTCGATATCGTCGCCCACCGTGCGGGCCGAGCCGTCCATCATCGTGGCGGTGACCAGGCCCGGATGGTAGCTGCGGGCCGTGACGGCAGCGCAGGTTTTCGCCGTCGCGCTCGACCCCTCCTGCCGGGAGTTGAAGTCGATGTCGTACTCGATGCCGTTGGCCTGGTGGGGCACCCGCGTGTTGGGGGTGAACGTGGTGGTGATGCCGGAATGGTGCACGCGGCCGTCGGGCCACTCGGTGTGCCCCGTGCAGTCGTTCGCCAGGGGGCCGAGTTTGGCGTCGCCCCCCGACGCGAGGCTGCTGACGGCCGGGGGAGTGGTCGGGGGAGTCGGTCCTGGATCCGCCGTGTTGCGAACGTAGGCGGTGAATGCCTTGACCTCCGCGGTGCAGAGGGTGTTGGTGAGACCGTCGGCGAAGCGACCCGTGGTGAACCTGGAGTTGGGGTGGAATGACCCGTCACCCCCCGCGCCGGTTGCCGGATCGTAGATGAACCAGGTGCCGACGTTGAAGACGTGGTTCAGCGGATGCACGAAGGGAACGCCGTTCTTCGTGCGGGCGACCGGGGTGCGTTCTGCAGGACAGATGAAACTCGCGATCCGGGCGTCGCGAACGGCGGACCAGTTCTTCGCGGGATCGGGAGTCCCGGTGGTGAATCCGTCGTCCCAGGCCACTTCGAGGTTCACCCGCACCGCCGTGGCTCGCTCTTCGAGATAAGGCAGGATGCGACCGTGCACCGACCATGAGCCGTTGTTGGTCGTGAAGGCGGTGCCCGGCGTGTGGAGCATGCTCGGTGGAAAGTGTCGGCGGGACGACTCGTATCCATGCACCGCCAGCGACAGCTGCCGGGCGTGGTTGAGGCACTGCGTTCGTCGGGCAGACTCTCGGGCCGTCTGGACGGCGGGCAGCAGGAGTCCGATCAGCGTGGCGATGATCGCGATCACGACCAGCAGTTCCACCAGGGTAAACCCAGGCGTCGGGGTGCGTGAATTGGCCGTGACGGGCATCGCGAGCTCGCAGCCGGGATGGTGTGGGCACTTCACCTCGGGATCCTATCGGCGGCGGGCCCCGACGGCGCGGTGAATCCTTCACCGCGGGCGGCGAAGTTTTCCCCGGCCTGCGCCCATCAGTCGTCGAGACCAAGCTGCCGGAGCTTGGTCCGGAGCGTCGCCCGGTCGAGGCCGAGGAGTTTGGCGGCAGCGGTGCGGTTGCCACC
The DNA here is from genome assembly GCA_003670825.1 of Planctomycetota bacterium. GTDB lineage: Bacteria > Planctomycetota > Planctomycetia > Pirellulales > UBA1268 > QWPN01. The sequence goes on along the minus strand of QWQL01000102.1, from coordinate 3,782 downwards.
GGTATGGGCGAGCGCCTCGCGGAGGAGCGTCGCCTCGACGAGCCGGACGGTACGGTTGTGGAGGTCTGGTTCCGGCAGCTGGGCGAACTCCTGGCGGGCTGCTGCCGCCCATTCCCGCACGGCGGTGGCGAGGTGGTGTGTGGCGGCCGCGACGGGACCGCCGGCGGAGCGCACGTCGACCGGGAGGTGGGATCGTTCCAGTGGGGCACCCCTGGCGACGACCGCGGCATGCTCGACCGCGGCCTTCAGGTCGCGGACGTTCTCCGGCCAGTCACGGGAACGTATCGCGGCGATGAACTCGACGGTGACCGCCGGCGGGATTCCACCGGTGGCTGCGGCATGGCGGTCGAGCAGTCCGCGAACGAGCGGTTCCAGATCGGCGCTGCGGTCCGCGAGCGATGGCACCTCGACCGCGAGCGACCGCAGGCGCTCGGCGAGCCTGGGGATGAGGCCGAGCATCGTGGGGCGGTTGCCCGAGCCGGCGATCAGCCGAACGTCCGCGGACGGCGCGGCATCGAGCACGCTCGCGAGTCGCTCCTGGACGTCCTCCGGAGCGCAGGCGATGTCGTTGACGAACAGCGTGCCCCCCGCGGCCCGGTCGAGGAGCCCGCTTCCGGGGATGAAGAGTTCGCCCATGTGGGAGGTCGGGGCAAGCGCCCTGAGGCTCGTGGCCACGAAGGGGGCGTCGTGCCGCGGGCCGTGGTCGTGGATCGCGCGGGCGACCAGGGATTTTCCGCTGCCGGATGGTCCCGTGACCATCGCCGGCCGATCGCTCGCGGCGATCACGGCGATCTGCTTGAAGACCACCTGCATCGCGGACGACGAGCCGATGAGCGTGGCCGGAGTGGCGTCCGGATCGAGAGCCTTTCCACCGGCGCGGCCGGCCACGATCGCGCGGGCGATTACTCCCGCCACGTGATCGAGTTCGAACGGCTTGACGAGGAAGTCGAACGCCCCGGCGCGGACGGCGCGGACGGCCGTGCCGAGATCTCCGAATGCGGTCATGACCACGACCGGTGCGGCGGCGGTGACCGCCCGCAGGTCGGGAATCGCATCGATGCCGTCACGGCCCGGGAGGCGGACGTCGAGCAGGATGACATCGGGAATGGTTCGTGCCGCTGCGGCCAGCCCCTCGGCGATGGTCGCCGCCAGGTCGACGGCGTGGCCCTCGTCGGTGAGCATTTCCCGCAGGCTCCAGCCGATGGCGGGTTCGTCGTCGACGACGAGGATGCGGCTCATGCGACCGGCTCCGGAGCAGGGGCAGGAACTGCGGGCGGGAGGTCGATCACGAACCGCGTCAGCCCGGCAGTGCGGGCCCAGTGCAGCGTGCCGCCGTGCTGCTCGGCGACCGCCTTGGCCACCGCCAATCCGAGGCCGATTCCTTCGGCCCTGCCCGTCACGAACGGCTCGTGCATCGCGGCGGCCAGCGCCGTCGGCGGGCCCGGCCCGTCGTCTTCGACGATCAGCCGAATGCCACGGTTGTGATCCTCGCCGCGGAGCGTCACCCGCCCGCCCGGGCCGGCAGCATCGATCGCGTTGAGGGCCAGGTTCACCAGGGCCGCGCGGAGGGCCTCGCGGTATCCAATCAGCTGCATGTTCGTAGGGGCCGCAGAGGTGAGGGCCACACCGGTGTGGCCACATCGGGGGCCGGTCAGTTCACGGACCTCGTCGACGAGCGAGGCGATGTCGATCCGCGCAGGAATCTGGAACTGCGGCTTCCCCAGGGCGAGCAGTCCGCGCACCTCCTCTTCCACGATGTCCAACTGCCGACAGGCGACGGCCAGGCTGTCGTCGGTCTCGGGTGGGCCGCCGCGGGCCGTGCACCGGCGGCGATGAAGATCGATGGCCAGTCGGGCCCCGGTGATGGCGTTGCGGAGCTCGTGCGCGAAGCCCGCTGCGAGTTGGCCCAGCAGCCGTTGCCGTTCGCCGGTGACAAGCGAACTGCGGAGCGACGCTAGTTCGACGCTCAGCCGGTCGACGCCGCTGGCGAGCCGTTCAACCTCGTCGATAGGGGTGGCGGCGGCCGTGGCGGCGACGAGCGTGGTGCCGAACTCACCGTGCGAGATCCGCTCCACGTGCCGCTCGATGGCGGAGATCCTGGCGGCGAGGCGACCCGTGGCGGCGAGGCCCAGGGGCACGAGCACCGCGAGGGTGGCGGTGGCGACGGCCAGCACCGGCCAGGCCGCTGCGAGCGAGGACTCGAGCAGGCCCTTCACCGGCGTGAGCACCAGCGCTCGTTCGGGACGAACCCCAGAGGCCCGCACGACGCCCACCGCATGCCGGCGACCGGCGATGAGAACGCTCCCGCCGTCGCCGATGGTCTCGAGCGCGCCTCTCACGGCATTGAGGTCGGCCTGATCGAGGGTCGACGATCCCGGCGCGTCGGCCGCGTCGTCCCAGACGACGATGTGGCTGCCGGTCAGCCGCCGCAGGGCGTCGAGCACCGCAGGGGTGAGCGTGATCCGCGAGCGGCTCAGCGTTTCGACAATCCGTTCGCGGTCGCCGCGGGCCATGACGACGGCGTTCCGGCCTGCAAACCAGGCGGCAAACGCGACATTGGCGAGCACCCCCGCCAGCACCAGTCCGACCACGGGCGCAACCAGTTGCACAAACAGCGATCGGCCCCGGGACGAACAAACCATGCGCACGACAGCCGCTGCCAGTTGAAAATCACTCGTGAGTCATCGTACCGCCCAGGCCACCGTATCATGCAGCGATGCCGTTTCCGCGATCGATCGCCGTGCTCGTCTGGCTCTGCGCCGCCGTCACGACCGTGGCGGACGACCGGTCGGTGCCCGGCCCGCTGGTCGAGTTCGGCCCCGCCTCGGCCACGGCCCTGTTTTCCGGGGGCGGCCCCGAGGCCTGGGACCGCGACCTGCGGGAGCGGGGCTGGATCGTCCGCGACGGCAGTGGTTGGCGGCTCTGGTACACCGGATCCAATGTCGATCGCGATCCCGTCCGCCGCCTCGGTCTGGCGACGAGCCCCGACGGCCTCACCTGGACGCGAGCGACCTCCGGCCCGCTGGTCCGCGATCGCTGGGTCGAGGACGTGTGCGTCGTGAAGGCCCGCACGGCCGCGGGGGAACGCTGGCAGATGGTCGCCGAAGGGGCGGGGGATGTCGCCCACCTGCTGACGTCCCGAGATGGCCTCCGGTGGCAGGCCTGCGGGCCGCTCGACATCCGGCTCGCCTCGGGGGAACTGATCCCGGACGGGCCGCGGGGCACGCCCACGCTCTGGTGCGACCGTGGCTGCTGGTACCTCTTCTATGAGCGGCACGATGACGGGGTTTGGCTGGCGACCTCGCGAGACTTCCGCACATTCACCAATGTCAGCGACGAGCCGGTGCTCGCCTGCGGCCCCGAAGCCTATGACCGGCACGGCGTCGCGGTCGATCAGATCGTCAGGTGTGGCGGCCGGTTCTATGCCTACTACCACGCCAGCCCCGACCCGGCGCGGGCCACGTGGCAGACGTGCCTCGCGGTGAGCGACGACCTCGTGCGGTGGACGAAGTACCGTGCCAACCCGATCCTGCCCGTGGATCCGAATCATCCCAAACGGTCGAGCGCCACGGTCGTATTCGACGGCGACCGCCTGCGGCTCTACACAACCCATCCGGATCTGCGGGTCAGGTTTTCTCTCGACCGGGTGGCCGAGGGCTGCCTCGACCGCTGACCGCGCGGGTTACCGCTTCACGAGTGCGTCGCGAATCTCGCGGAGCAGCGCCACGTCTTCGGGCGGAGCGGCGGGGCTGTCGGGCTTCTTGTCCTCGAAGCGGGCCTTG